>JANNAM010000011.1:0-22977 GCA_031384415.1 Bacteroidota bacterium | reverse complement strand
GCTCCACTCCTTAAGCCATTAGAAATACAGGTAAAGCAAATGGAGGACCTATTACCAGAATTAGAGGCAGAGGTTGATTTTCTTAAAATTGAATACCTTTCCTCTGAGACAGTCTTAGATGGGGCAAAGGATTTATATCATAACTGGACAGGTATGCCATTTGATGAAAAACGTAACATCATAGAGTTAATTACAAACACCATAACTATCAATAAATCAGACATTAATATATCACTATCGTACTATCCCGCCCCATATCATTCTCAAAAAGCCGGAAAAGGGCACCGCAGGGAACCCAATACGGACCCGGCGTAATTGTAGGCGTTAAATACGCTACTTATCTTATTTCCTTTATCCATCACGGCATAAAAGAAATTGATAAAACAGATAATCATTTAGATGAAATCATTGCAGAGAATGTAACTGCAGAAATAGAAACTGTTTCGGCCGTAGAAAAATCTTTATTAAAAATACTAAGACAATGGAGCGATGTTACCGAAATTGTTCCGATAGGAGATAAGTGGATTGGCGGCACCATGAGTTTGCAAACTGCAGATAAATCGCTGAAGCCTAAAGAAATTCCCATTGACGATTTTTTTCACAAAATTGTTATGCTCCGTGACAGGCTGAGGGTGCTGGAACAAAACATCAACAGCAATAAAAAATTAACTGATGAAGAAAAAGTAAATATCCAGCAATACATAACAAGGTGCTATGGTTCACTCACAACATTTAATGTTTTGTTTAAAAATAAAGAGCAATGGTTTATAGGGGATAAGGGCAGCTAATTATTACCCTCCAGGCAAAATATATTTATCAATTCAACCCCATGATAAACTGCCCGGTTTCCTTTGTATCATTTTTACCTGCAATGACTTCAATTGTTTTCAGATAGTTGACAATTCCCCAGAGATTAAACTGAGGTAAACACCAAATGGCTTGTTCCTGCATGGGAATTATGTAACATTTTTACATAATGGTGTAATACTTCACAAAAAAAAGCACCTCAATTTTGCACTATAAAATAATTGCGTTCCGGATTAAGTGTTTACCACTATTTTTTACAGATATATTGCCCGACTTATTAAAGTTTAAACAAAAAAGTATGAAATCGCTCTACTATATTATTGCAATGCTCTTAATGGCAGCCCTGTTTGTAGCCTGTGCTTCATCCAGACAGGGCAGATCAATAAAGAAAGATATTGATGGAAGCTGGAGCCTTCAATCCATTAACACCGAAGGAATAAACACAAAATTTAATGCAATAGTATTTAATGAGGCCGACCTTAATTGTTTTACCGGCAGCACCTGGGTCTTTAATTCTCATAACAGTTTGGGTTCTTATTCAATTGGTAACCCTTCTGGAAAATGTGTGGTACTGAAAAGAAATATTCGTTGGTCAATTTATGAACCCAGGGATGCACCCCTTCTTTTTCAATTTAAAAGACTGGATGATAAATATAAACCTATGGATGATAATAATGGATTCCGGTTAAGCATTACCATGCCAGATGCAAATACCATGCAATTAAAATCGGCCATTTCCTTTGAAGGTAAGCCGGTGAATATTGTCTACAATTTTGTAAAAAAATAATTTTAAAAAATAATCATGAAACAGATTTTTGAAAAAACAATGATACTATTTGCATCGGCTGCCATCCTTTGTACCGGCTGCAATACATCAAAAAAAATAAGTAATAAAGACAAAGGCGTTATCATTGGAGCCGGGAGCGGTGCAGTAATTGGCGGTGTAATTGGTAACAATGTGGGCAATAAAAAAAATACGGTATTAGGTGCTATCATCGGAGCAACTGTAGGTGGTGTGGCCGGTGGCATTATTGGGAACAGCATGGATAAGCAGGCCGAAAAAATAAAATCGGAAATACCCGGAGCAGAGGTAACCCGTGTGGGCGAAGGCATCAATGTAACATTCAGTGAAAACAATCCTGATGGCTCAAAGGCCGGAGTATATTTTGGTACAGAATTGTATAATATCAACTCCAATTCAAAACTGGCACTTGATAAATTAACAAAAATATTTTCTGATTATCCCGAAACAAATATTTTAATTGAAGGGCATACTGATAATGCCGGAACAAATGCCTACAATGAAACGCTTTCAAAAAACAGAGCCAATGCTGTAGTTGAATATTTAGTAGCTGCCGGTACTTTTTCAAAGAGGTTAACAGCAAAATGGTATGGTGAAACTCAGCCTAAAGCAGATAATACTACCAAGGCAAATATGGCCGAAAACAGGAGAGTAGAATTTGCTATTACAGCCAATGATAAAATGAAAGAAGCCGCAGCAAGAGAAGCCGCAAATAAATAAAGAGCAGTAGTTTGTGGGTGATAAGGGAGGGAAAGAAGAATAAAAGCCAATGTGGTTTCACATCAGCCTCATAAAATTACAATAAGAAGAAGTTTTATTTATTGCTTATAAGTAATACTGATTTTCAAAGATTTGCCCAGGATATTAGCGCTGTTACCAGCAATATTATAGATGAAAATATTTGTATCATCAAAAGCCACATTAAATTCGTAACCCGGCGTTGCCTTGAAGCCTGCTGTTACATCTCCTGCACCATAATTTAGCAACACATTCATCCCAATAATTTTACTTCGCACTAAACCATGTGCAATTGTTATGGATGCCCCGTCTGCAGCAGCGCTGTTTCCTGATAGTTCTTTTATTTGAATGGCTGGTGCATTTAACCCCAATTTAGAATAACCATTTACATGCAGTTTGGCCGATGGAGTTGAAGTACCGATGCCTACATCCGCATTATTACCAAGTACCAATGAATTGCTTTGAGAAACAATTGCGTTGGCACCAATGGCTGTAGCATTAGTAAGATAACCTGAGAATACATTTGTATTATAACCGACTCCTGTGTTTTCGCTGCCACCTATATTATTATATAAGGCTCCTGTTCCGAAGGCGGTATTAGAGCTTCCTCCTGTATTAGAACGTAGAGACAATGACCCTGCGGCAGTGTTACCTGAACCTGCTGTATTCTCATATAAAGATTCGCTGCCATTAGCTGTGTTGCCATTGCCTGTACTATTTGATACCAAAGCACTTCCCCCGCTTGCCGTATTGTTGGCTCCACTGGTATTATTAAAAAGAGAATGCTCGCCAAGTGCACAATTGTTATAGCCGGTTGTATTACTGTAAAGCGCCTCGGTTCCGGTAGCTACATTGCGATAGCCTGTGTTGTTTTGATACAATGCTTTGCTGCCAATAGCAGTATTGTTTGTTGAATGTACTGCTGATGTAGCACCAAGTCCGTTATTAAACAAAGCGCTATCGCCAATAGCAACTAAATTACTGCGGTTGGTGTTGCTATATAATGAATGAATGCCAATAGCTACATTGGAGTAACCTGAAGCGTTGAAATATAACGAGCCAAACCCATTGGCCGTGTTGCTATTTCCTCCGATATTAGAGAACAGTGCGGCTAACCCACTGGCAGTATTGCTGCTTCCTTCAATGTTAGAGTACAATGCAGAGACCCCATTTGCTGTATTGCTGCCTCCTGTTGTATTGAAGTTGAGAGCAGATACTCCATTGGCAGTGTTGTAGTTTCCCACAGTATTGAAGTTGAGAGCGGATACTCCGCTTGCAGTGTTGTAAAGTCCCGAAATGTTGAAGTTTAAGGTATTTTCTCCATTGGCAGTATTACCTGTTCCGGTGGTGTTGGAGTAGAGTGCATATATTCCATTAGCTGTGTTGGAAGAACCTGTTGTATTGGAGTATAATGCTTTGTTGCCAATGGCTGTATTGTTTGTTGCATGTGCTGACAATGTTGCCCCCACACCATTATTATATAAAGCGCTATCGCCAATTGCTACCAAATTACTTTTGTTGGTGTTTCTTTTCAATGCACCAAAACCAAGTGCTACATTATACTCGCCGGTTGTATTTTCCATTAAGGAAGAATCTCCAATGGCTGTATTGCCTTTACCGGTTGTATTTCGATACAATGCAATACACCCCAACGCTGTATTAGCACTGCCACTTGTATTAAATTGTAAAGTTTGATTTCCAACTCCGGTATTATAATCCCCATTATTGGATGTTAAGGAAAGATAGCCCATGGCTACATTCTGTGTGCCCGTGGTATTATCTTTCATAGCGCTATTACCCATTGCAATATTTCTGTAACCGGTAGTATTGCCGGTCAATACTTTACTGCCAATGGCAATATTGTCGTAATAGTCAGACAGGTTTGATTGCTGATTCATTAAAGTGCTGTCGCCGATTGCAATCAGGTATTTGCCAACGGCATTATTCTGCATGGCATTTTTACCAAAGGCAATATTATTGACACCAGTTGTATTTGCTGTTAATGAATTTTTTCCGAATGCAATATTGTTATTTGCAGGATTTAATTCGCCAAAGGCAATATTATTAGTCCGGAATTTTAATGAATTGTTATCTGTAGTGCCAATAAAATTATTTACAGGGTTTGTGCCACTGTTTCCAGCAAGGCTCCAGTTACCTGCACTGCTGTTGTTTCCTTTTATAAAAACCCATATACTGCTGCTGTAATAAGCAAATGCTGAAGAATCTGTATCGTAAACCAGCAATCCATTTGCAGGCAAAGTGATGCCGGTGCGTTGCACTGCTGTAAGCCGGGGAATTAAAATACCCCTGCTGTTGCTTGTAATGTCCAGTTGAGCTGATACATGAGGTGTAATAGTTCCTATGCCTACGTTTTGTGCAGTAAGTTGTTTAACAACATTCAGCATAATAAAAAGAAAAAGTATCTTTTTCATAACCAATTATTTTTTCAGCATAAAAATCTATGTTATGAACAGCTATTTATTGTGGAATTGAGTATTGAGCAGATATTTTGAGTATCGGGGTTATATTTTTCTGAAGGTATCCATAAAAGCCTCTTTCTTATTGCGGCTGATGGTGATATTGGTGCCGTCATCCATTACCACATACCCGCCATCTCCTTTTATTACTTTGCTTATGTGCTGCATATTTACCAAATGGCTTTGGTGTATGCGATAAAAAGATAAGCCGTCGAGTGTTTCTTCTATTTCTTTCAATGTTTTGGCAACGGTAATTTTTTTACCGGTTTTTAAAAAGATATGTGTGTAGTTACTGTCGCTTTCGCAGCGGATGATTTCTTCTGCATCCACCAGCTGCATGGCTTCGCCATAAGGCAAAGCAATTTTGTTATGCTGTTGAGATGATTGCATCTGACTAAACAGTGTTTTTATTTTTTCATCTAAATTATTACCGCCTTTTTTATTTTTTACTTTTTCTACCGCCTGCTGCAGCTCCACAATATCAATAGGTTTTAATAAATAATCAATTGCCGAAAACTTAAATGCTTTTATGGCAAACTGGTCATAGGCTGTTGTAAAAACTACATCATAATTAAACTGGCTGGTGGCTTTCAATACATCAAAGCCATTTTTATGCGGCATTTCAATATCCAGAAAAACAATATCGGGATTTAATTTTTTTATGGCTGCAATTCCTTTCTCTCCACCATCACATTTGGCGGCAATGTTTACCTCTTTGCAAAACTGTGTTAGCTGCATTTCCAAAACATCCAGTGCATTTTTTTCATCATCAATAATTACAGCATTGAGCATTAGTAATTGTTTAAAGGTTTTGCAGGAATTGTAAGCACCACTTTTGTTCCGGCTGTATTTCCGTTTGCATCTTTTACATCTTCAATTATGCAGGTTGCATTTATATTTTGTGTCCGGTTTATTATTTCAATCCTGTCTTCAGTTATCTGCATACCGTAGCTTTTCTTTTTTAGCACTTGCTTGCTTTTCAGTTCGGATGCCTTTTCTCTTCCTATACCATCGTCCTGTATAGTTACAACTAAATTATTGTCTTCTTTTATATTAAATGCTACCAATAGATTTCCCTTTTCCTCTTTATGTAGCAATCCATGCCATATAGCATTTTCAACGTATGGTTGAATAAGCATAGAAGGGATTTCTGTAGCTTCTGTATTGATTGTTTCCTCCACATCTATTTTATAATTGAATTTATTATCGAACCGCAAGGCTTCCATTTCGATGTACAGTTTTAGCAAGTCTAATTCGCTGCTGAGTAAAATATTATTTTGATTGCTATGGTCTAAAATTAGCCTTATCAGTCTTGAAAATTTTGTAAGGTATTGCGATGCTGCAAAATGGTCGTTCTGCAGAATATATTTTTGGATGCTGTTGAGTGAATTAAAAATAAAATGTGGGTTCATTTGCGCCCTCAGTGCTTTCATCTCTGTTTGTGCAATCTGATTTTGAAAAGACGTTTTTAATTTTTCTTCTTTTTTAACCTGGTTAATACGAAGGCGGTTGTATAAATAAATGAATGCTGCAAGTAACAGTAAAACCAATGCAATAAACCACCATGTTTTGTAAAACACCGGCCTGATATTTATTTTTAACTGTAATGCCGTTTCTGTCCACACACCATCATTGCTGGCAGCTTTCACTTTAAACATATAATTACCTGCAGTTAAGCCCGAATAGGAAGCAACGTTCCTGTTGCCGCTGTACACCCAGTCTTTATCTGCACCCACAAGCATATAGGCATATTGATTTTGGTTGCTGTTATTGTACGATAATGCTGCAAACTCAAACTGCAAAAAGTTTTCGTCGTAACTAAGGTTTAGTCGTGGATCTTTTTCATTTAGCCCAAACAACATTTCTTTATCAAATACTTTTATCGAATTAAAAACAATTGCCGGTGCAGTTTTATTAAACCGGTAGCTGTTTAGATCAATAATATTCATATTGCCATAATGCAACTGCACCAGTTTATTATCCGGCATAATATTAAATGAATAGCCTCCTTCATCAGCCGATAAACCATTTTGTTTTTTTAAAACAGTTACCACTCTTTTTTTAACAGGATCAAACTTCATCAAGCCGGCATTAAAGCTTATCCATAAACTGCTGTCGTTTAAATCGGGTTTTATTTTTATTAAATAATCAGATGGCAGCCCAATGCCCGAATTCTGTGTATAATTTTTCAGCACTTCTTTATCTCCCTCAAAATACAATTCATACAAGCCGTTGTTATTGGTGCTAATCCAGTAATGCCCCGCCTTATCTTGTGTTATAAAATTAGATGTGGTAAGCAGCGGAACATCTTTGTATTCGGTAAAAGCATGATGAAAAAATTTGTTTTCGCCGGTTTTTAATTCATACACAGCTGAGTTACCTGTAAACCATACATTATTATTACCATCAACCAGCGAAGGATAAATAATATTGTCTGCCCTTGCATCTGCAGCAGTATCAACATCCCATTTATTGTAATGAGTGAGTTTGTTGTTTATTGTATTCCATTTATAAAAGCCATTGCCAACAGAACTGATATAAACCATCCCGTTTTTGTCAAAAATATTTCTGCCTACATTACCAATTGGCTTTCCATCCTGGTCGTTCAGTAAAAAAGGGATTAGTTTTTTTTCTTTTGGTAAGAGTTTAAAAAAATGAACATCGTCCGAAACATAAATATCATTATTGGGTGTTGATACAATTCCAATTATTCTCATGCTGTTTTTATCTGTTACAAGATTATTCCGGATAGTGCTTACTTGCCCGGTTGATGCCGTATAATAAATAAGCCCCGGTGAATTGGTATTGGAAAAAATTAAATCATTGGTGCCGGGAATGCCTGTTACCCCAACAGGTTCAATACCAATTCCCGAAACATTATCCTGCAGCAGTGCAGTAGTAATTTGCTGGTTTTGCCATGGCAGCATACTCAAACCGCTGTAGCCGCAAATCCAAAGGTTTTTCTCCCTGTCAAAAAAAAGGCTGCCGATTTTTGATGCCTTTAAATCAAATTCGCTTTCTGCTTTACTTGCAATGCTTTCATAAGCAGATAATGATTTATTTATTTTAAATAATGGATAAGAGCCAACCCACAAACCGTCAGTATTATCAGCAGCAACCGAAAAAAGGTTATTGCTTTTTAAAAAACCATTTACTTCAAAATCTTTTTTATACTTTTTTTCTGCAAGGTTAAATTGAACAATGCCATTAGTAAATGTTGTAAGAAAAAAAGAATTAGCGGCAGCATCATAAACAGCATTTGATATATCTGCCGTGGTAAAGGAATAAAAGCCAAGATATTTATCATCAAAAGAAAAATTATACAACCCTTCGGGATGAACCGCCCAGATACTGTTATCTGCAATAATTATTTTTGTTGTTCCCTTGGAAGCACCGGGAGGATACAATGAACCAAATGCTTTAAAAGAAGAATCCCCTGCATTGAACTTAAAAAAATAATCATTGGCGGTGGCTATCCACACATTGTTATTTTTATCCTGCGTAAAATTAAAAATGTAAGCATCGCATAGTTTTTTTATTTCGGGTTTGCTGTAATCGGGGCCAGAGAAAATATTTTTAACCGGGTTATACCATTGTAATGTATTAAAACCGCCCAGCCATAATGTGCCGTCATTGGCAGTAAACACAGTTTGAAGAATATTAGAAATTGCCCGGCCCGGCTTATCTAAAGGGCTACGAAAAATTTTAAAAACAAGCCCGTCGCAGCGGTATAAACCCGATGCTGTTGCAAACCACATATAGCCCTGTTTATCCTGTGTGGCGGCGTAGGCAAAATTATCAGTAAGGCCTTCCTTTGCACCATAATTAATAAATCTTCGATTGTTGTTTTGTGCATACGGTTTTACACATACATAAATAATCAGTACAAAAAAAATAATTATTGTTTTCGTCATAACCTTGCTCAAACTACAAAACTTATTTATTCTAATCAATAATTACATCTTAGTTAGTAAGCAGAATAAATTATGAGTAAATGACGTAGCAAATGAGTAATTTAACCTTTTAACAGAATTATTTATGAGAATATTACTTTTCCTTATTGCCAATTTAGTGTTTTGTATTTTTTCTTTTAGCCAGCCTTATAAAAAACTACATTTCAAATCTATCCTAGTAGATACACACAATGATATTCCTACTACTGCAATTGATAAAGGCGTAAACTTCGACCAGGATTTAAAAACAAAAACACATTCTGACTTACAAAGAATGAAAGAAGGCGGTGTGGATGCACAGTTATTTTCTATCTGGTGCGATGGCAACAAACAAAACCCTTACAACTGGGCCCGCAGGGAAATAGATACTGTGATGGCATGGACAAACCGGAATCCGAATGCCATGATGTATGCATTCACAGCAGATGGAATCAGGAAAGCGGCAAAGCAAAAAAAATTAGGTGTATTGTTTGGCGTGGAAGGCGGCCACATGATAGAAAACAATTTAAACAACTTGGATACATTTTATAAACTTGGTGTAAGGTATATGACACTTACCTGGAACAATTCTACAGATTGGGCCACATCGGCATTGGATGAAACCACCAAAGCAGATTCACTTGCACATGCTCACAAAGGACTTACAGATTTTGGCAGGCAGGTTGTAAAACGAATGAATGATTTTGGGATGCTGGTAGATTTAAGCCATGTGGGCGAACAAACTTTTTGGGACGCCATTAATACTACTACAAAACCAGTGATTGTTTCTCATAGCTGTGTTTATAATATTTGCCCTCACCGCCGAAATTTAAAAGATGAGCAAATAAAAGCTGTACGCAAAAACGGCGGCGTAATTCATCTTAACTTTTACAGCGGATTTTTAGATTCAGCTTTTGAAAAAAGAAGCAGCGCTTTTACCACAAAGCATAAAACAGAGATGGATTCTTTATTAAAAATAAATCCTGAGCCTTATTTTATGCAGGTCTATTTGTTTGAAAAATATCCCCAAGAAGTAAAAACCCTGCGGCCACCTATGAGTTTGTTGCTTGACCATTTGGATTATATTGTAAAAATGATAGGAGTTGACCATGTAGGATTGGGAAGCGATTTTGACGGCGTTAATTCTTTGCCGCAGCAACTGGATGATGTAACAACCTATCCGTTTATAACAAAAGAATTATTAAACCGGGGTTACAGCAAAAAAGACATCAGGAAAATATTGGGCGGTAATTTTCTGCGGATCTTAAAAGCCAATGAACCAAAATAAAACCTGTTCATTTGCAAAGCCCGGAATAAAACTTTAGATTCGTAACATTAATTCTTCCAGCCCGGTTAACTGCCTGTAACCTTGTTTAATTTATTTGTGACCTGCAGCTTTGCTTATT
The DNA here is from genome assembly GCA_031384415.1 of Bacteroidota bacterium. Classification (GTDB taxonomy): domain Bacteria; phylum Bacteroidota; class Bacteroidia; order Chitinophagales; family Chitinophagaceae; genus Ferruginibacter. The sequence continues at coordinate 12,815 of JANNAM010000011.1, read as the reverse complement.
ACAAATCCTTTTTATTGTAACATGAACGAACAACAAAATATTCCGGAGCAACAACCAGACAACAGATCGGAACGACAGCAATCTGCAACACCTGAGAACAGTAGTGAAAACAGCCCTGCACAACCCGCCGAAAACGCCCCCGGCGAAACTTTTTTTGAAAATGTGCAGAATGAAGAAGGTATGAGTGCTGTAACCCAGGCCGCCACACTGGCCGGCCTTCACCCTTCAATTAAAGATATGGAACTGCATCACCCATCGCCCCATCACAAAAAAAAGCTGATGGATTATCTTTTTGAATTCTTCATGTTATTCCTTGCCATAACGCTTGGTTTTTTTGTAGAAAACATGAGGGAACATGCTACAGAAAAGAAAAAAGAAAAAGAATACATGCGCTCTTTGATAGAAGATATGAAGACGGACACCATAAAGATTAATAATTATGTGGGTTATAATAATTATGTTTTAGCGGGGCTTGATTCGCTGATAAATGCCATTTATCTCTACAAAAAAAACGATACTGCTATTGTAAGAAAAATTTACCAGTGGTATGCTTATGCCGCAAGAAACCATTATGAAGTAAGCTTTACCGACCGCACCATGAGCCAGTTAAAAAATTCGGGCAATATGCGGCTGATACAAAAACAAAAAGTATCGGACAGTATTGTTGACTATGACGACGGAATAAAACTCACCAATTCGCAAGGAAACACTAACAAGACAAAATGTGAAATGTCACTGGATTACTCGGGTGGTATTTTTGATTACCGCTATCTGCGTTATACTTTTATTAAAGGCAGTACTTATGATTTTTCATCGCAGCAATTAAAATTACTTACCGACGATCCTGTTGTTTTAACCCGGTATGCCAATATGCTTGAATTATGGAAACAGGTTATTGTTGTTTACATACAGGATTTATATGGCCAGAAATTTAAAGCACAAAACCTTATTTCTTTTTTAAAAGATGAATACAATATCAAATAAATTTTATTAAATGACAGGCAACTCGACTCCGTCTCCCTTATTAAAAACAAATTACCGCATTGGCTCTATCGATTTATTGCGTGGGCTGGTAATGATAATTATGGCACTGGATCATAGCCGTGATTTTTTTCATGCAGCAGCATTGAGTGATGACCCACTTAATCTTGCAACAACAACTCCTTTTTTATATTTCACAAGATGGATAACCCATTTTTGTGCACCGGTTTTTGTTTTCCTTGCCGGCACATCGGGCTGGCTGCAAAGCAGGCGCAAATCAAAAAAAGAACTGAGCCGGTTTTTAATTACCCGTGGGCTTTGGTTAATACTTATAGAAGTTACGGTGATTACCCTTGGGGTATCGGGAGATATTCATTTTAGTTTTTTCATTTTGCAAACTATCTGGTCAATTGGCATCAGCATGGTTGTGCTTGGCCTTGTTATATGGCTGCCTTTTTACTTAATATTGCTGGCTGGTTTGCTCATTGTGTTTGGCCACAACACACTCGACTTTGCCGAAGCTGCACGAAAAGGAGATGTTCCTTTGTGGTGGAATTTTTTACACCTGCCAAAAGTGGTGCATTTGTGGGGCAATCATTCATTAATGATTTTTTATCCCTTTTTACCGTGGACGGGTTTGATGATACTTGGCTATTGCTGCGGAAAAATTTTCAGCAATTACGAACCTCCGCAACGCAACAAAATTTTGCTATGGTTTGGTATAGGGTTGCTTGCTTTTTTTGCAGCATTAAGGGCAAGTAATTTATATGGCGATCCCGGCCACTGGAGCCTGCAAAAAAATGGGTTGTTTTCTTTTCTTTCATTTATGAATGTGCAAAAATATCCGCCTTCCTTATTGTATATATGTGCAACAATTGGCCCGGCATTAATTTTTCTTGCTTTGATAAAAAATACACAAACCAGGCTTGCAAAAATTATTACAGTTTATGGCAGGGTTCCGTTTTTTTATTACATACTTCATTTTTACCTCTTGCATATTATCAATATCATATTGTTTGTTTCCCGTGGGCACACGCTTGCACAAGGGGTCGAAGGAACACCCGGTTTGCCATTTAAATTTGCCATTCCCGGCGAAGGTTACAGCCTTGGCATTGCTTACCTGATTTGGATACTGGTAGTTGTTGCATTATACCCGGTTTGCAAATGGTACGACAGATATAAAACAAGCCACCCCGAAAAGAAGTGGCTGAGTTATTTATAAACTACCAGTTTATTCTTACAGATAAATTTGCAACTCTTCCATCTGTTGGTGCCCAAAGCTGCTTAAAAGATGGATTGGTAACCGAACCGTAAACAATGCTTTCTTTTCTTGTTTGACGGTAATCAAAAATGTTTTCGCAGTTCAGCACAACCGAAACATTTTTTATGTCATACCTTATCATAGGCGCCGAAATAAAATAGCCTGCCGTTTTTGTTCCGTTATCTAAATATTGCCTGCCTGTATAAGATAATTCTATGCAAGCCCTGAACCTGTTGCTGAATTCATTGGATATAACTGCGGCAAATTTACTTCTTGCATTCAATGGTACAAAGGGCTGTGTTGTATTGTATAATTGTTTTGCAATTGTATAAGTATAGCCCAGGTAAACTTCCAGCTCGTCATGCGAAAGCTGTATGTAGGTTTCAAAACCTTTTGTATTTATTGGTTTAGTAGCATTGTAATAGCTGTAATCGCCATTTAAAAAATTTTGTTCAACAACTGGCTTGCTAATTTCGGTAACATAAAACATCTGGTTAATCATAATCCCCCATTCATCTGCACTTGTTTTAAAATTTATATCCCAGTTTATCCCTTTGGATTTTTCAGCTGATAAATTAACTGCCGGAAAATAATTTTTATACTCCCGTTCATCAACATCATTTTCAAATTGGGAAGGAATTTTGTAGCCAAATCCGCCGCCAAGCCTTGTAGTAAAACTGTTGCTTATTTTATAAAGTAAAGAAAGCCTTGGCAAAATAAAATTGTCGTATTTATTATGGTTGTCTCTTCTTACACCTGCCTGTGCGGTAAGTTTCTGTGAAACCTTCCAGTCGTCCTGTATAAATAATCCTGCTGTCTGGTAATGATAATCATCAAACCTTGTTGAGTCCGGAAGTTTTTTATTAAAATTTTCGCCGCTGCAATTTAAGCCTGCTACAATTGTGTGCGCCTTCAATTTTTTCAAATATGCCAGTTCCGAAAAATAAGCCAGTTGTTTTGCCTTCATGCCAAACACATTGGTTGTAATATCCCTGTTAAAAAAACTCGCCGAGCCCTTAAAGTTTATCCTGTCATTTTTGTTCAGTTTATTTTCCCAGTTGCCGGCAAAGCTGTTTCTAAAAGATTTGTTTTGAATAAAAAACTGGTGAAGATTATCTTTTGTTTTATGAAGCACCTGCATGTCGCCACCATTCCTGTTTTCGTAAGTTACATTATACTCAAGTGAAACAGTATTTTTATTATCAGGATATAAAAACAGTTTTGGATGAAAGAAAAAGCTTGTTATATCGGGCACATCGCTAAAGCCATCTTTATTTACATCAACCGCTCTTTGCAAAGTAGTGCCTGCAAAAAAAGTGTAGCCGGTTTTTTTATTCCTGTTGCTGTGAAAAGTATTGATGTTTGTTTCATTGAGTGTACTGCGGTTAAATAAAAGGCTATGTTGTGGCTGGTAAAGTTTGGGAGTTTTTGAAATTAAATTTATCATCCCGGCTATTGCGCCGCCACCATACAGTGTAGAGTTTGAGCCCTTCACTATTTCAACCTGCTTCAAATCAAGTGGTGGAATCTGTAAAAGGCTAAAACTGCCACTGTAACCACCAAACAATGGCATTCCGTCTCTTAGTATCTGTGTATATTTCCCCGGAAGACCCTGCACTCTTAATTCTACATTGGAAGTGGTGGAAGATGTTTTTTGATTTTGTATGCCTGCTACGTCGCCAAACAAACTGCTAAGATTTCCCGGCATGGTAGATGCTTCTTCATCTACTTCCTCGCTACCTATCACTTCCACTTTGGTGGGCAGGTCTTCAATCCTGCTGTTTGTTTTAGAAGATGACACGATAACTTCCTCTTCTGTTTTTTGCCCTGCTTTTGGCAGGCTAACAATCTGCAAACTATCTTTTGGTGGAATGGAAAATACTATTGTTTGGCTTTCGTACCCAACGAAAGAAAAAATGATTTTTATTTTGTCCGCTACAAGGTTTTTAAAAGTTACTCTCCCGCTGTTGTCAGATGCAACCGACTTATTTGTGCCTGCAATATTTGCCGTAACTCCTTGCAGCGGCTCTTTGGTAGTTTCATCTTTAACGATACAGCTAAAATTATTTTGTGCAGATGCAGAAAATAGGAAAAAGAATACTGCCAAAGAAAAAAGGATTTGTTTCATTCGCCAGAGTTTAATATTCCATCAGCTTTTCAATACAAGCCGCCAGCCTTGAGTAGGCCATAAAATTTTTTTCAAGTTCCAGGTTAAATGGAATGGGTGTATCCAACGAACCGCACCTCATTACTGGTGCATCTAATTTATCAAAGCAATGTTCGGCAATCCATGCGGCAATTTCGCCGCCGATGCCACCTGTTAATGTGTCCTCATGCAAAAGCAAAACTTTTCCTGTTGCTTCTACTGCATCTCTGATGGAATCATAATCCAGCGGAAGCAGGGTTCTTAAATCTAAAATGTGAAATGAAATATCCAGGTGATTTTTTGCATAATCCAGCGCCCAGTGAACCCCGGCACCATAAGTAATGATGGTAATATCCTCGCCTTCTTCTATCAGTTTTGCTTTACCAATTTCAATTTCATAATAGCCTGTTGGTACATTGCCACTAACACTTCTGTACAAAGCTTTGTGTTCAAAATATAAAACTGGATTGGGATCATTAATGGCAGCAATCAATAACCCTTTTGCATCTTCCGGCGAAGATGGATAAACAACTTTTAATCCCGGTGTGTGCACAAACCATGCTTCATTGCTCTGAGAATGAAACGGCCCGGCGCCCACACCGCCGCCGGTTGGCATACGGATTACTACATCGGCATTTTGTCCCCAGCGGTAATGAATTTTTGCAAGGTTGTTAATGATTTGGTTAAAGCCTACCGTAACAAAATCGGCAAACTGCATTTCCATCATACTTTTATATCCCTCTAAGCTTAATCCAAGTGCAGCACCAACAATGGCACTTTCGCAAAGCGGTGTATTGCGAACCCTTTCTTTGCCAAATTCATTTACAAAGCCTTCGGTTATTTTAAAAGCACCGCCATATTCTGCTATGTCCTGCCCCATTAAAATTAAGTTGGGATGCTCAATCATACTTTGATGCAGGGCTTCTTTAATGGCATCTACAAAACGTTTTTCGGCCCCCTCTATCTCCCCCGAAGGGGGAGGAAACGAAGAAGATAATAGCGAAGACCTGCCTGAAGATTTTGTGATAGTGTTTTTTCTGTCTGCGTACAAATCTTTAATTTCTTCAGTAGTATTTACAATCATTGGTTTTGCTTCGTTACCAATTTTTAATTCGGCTTCTATATAATCTTTGGTTTCATTTTTTATTGTGTCAATATTTAATTGTGTTAAAATATTTTCTTCCATCAGCCATTGTTCAAAATTTTTCACCGGGTCTTTTTTCTCCCATAAATCAAACAATTCTTTAGGAACATATTTGGTGCCGCTTGCCTCCTCATGCCCACGCATGCGAAAAGTCATGCACTCAATTAAATATGGCTTTTGATTGCTTATACAATATTCCCTTACTCCTTTAATGGTGTCATATACTTCCAGTATATTATTGCCGTCAATTCTTACGCCCTGCATGCCGTAACCCTTGGCTTTTTCTGCAAGGCTGAAGCTTCTATATTGTTCATTCACCGGTGTACTTAATCCATAGCCATTGTTTTCAATTAAGAATATTACAGGCAAATCCCAAACGGCAGCGGTGTTTAACGCTTCATGAAAATCGCCTTCGCTGGTGCCGCCATCGCCGCTAAAGGCCAGCGAAATTTTTTGTTGCTTTTTTAATTTGTATGCCAGCGCTACGCCATCTGCAATTGCCAGTTGCGGCCCCAGGTGAGAAATCATACCGCAGATATAATGGTCTTTACTGCCAAAGTGAAAACTTCGTTCCCGGCCCTTGCTGTATCCTTCTTTATTGCCCTGCCACTGCATAAATAATTTACTCAGGGGCATTTTACGGGCAGTAAAAACTCCGAGATTCCTGTGCAAGGGCATTATCCATTCATCGTTCTGCAATGCAAGTGTGGCGCCTACAGCAATTGCTTCCTGGCCAATACCGCTGAACCATTTTGATATTTTTCCCTGCCGCAGCAACACCAGCATCTTTTCTTCAATCATCCTGGGCAAAAGAATGGATTTATAAAACTGAATAAGTTCAGAAGGGGAAAGATTTTTTTTATCGAATTGCATATCGTTTTTTAACTGCACAAATGTAAACAAAGCAGAGGATAGAACACTGATGACACTGATGAAACTGATTTACACAAATTTTTTCCATGCATTTTATTTTATTTAACAAAAACTGCTTGTGCAATTGTTTTTAACTGTGCATCTTACCCAAAAACCTTCATGTATGAAATATTCAACTAAAATCAGCCTGGGTTTATTTTCTATCATTTCAGTAATGGGTTTAATGGCCCTTACCAGCCCCGAAAAAAAACCACAGGCAAAAAAACCTGCACAGCAAAAAATACAGGCCGCCATTTTATTAGATGTAAGCAATAGTATGGATGGGCTTATTGAACAGGCAAAAGCACAGCTCTGGAACATGGTGAGCACAATGGGCAAGGCGCAATGCGCCAACAATGCAGCGCCGCAAATTGAAATTGCTTTGTATGAATACGGAAGAAGCAGCAATGATTCGAAACAAGGGTATGTAAAAAAAATAAATGGTTTTATCAGCAGCCTCGACAGCCTTTCGCAAAACCTTTTTAACCTTACCACCAATGGCGGCGATGAATATTGCGGTCATGTAATCTATTCTTCGCTAAACGAATTAAAATGGGATGCAGCACCTGATAACTATAAAGTAATTTTTATTGCAGGCAACGAAGATTTTTTACAGGGAGATATTATTTACACAAAAGCATGTGCCGAGGCAAAACAAAAAAGCGTTATTGTAAATACCATTTATTGTGGCGACAGAATGCAGGGCATAAGAGAACACTGGAACCTGAGCGCCGAGTGCGGCAACGGAAGCTTTACCAACATTAACCAGGATGCAAAGATTGAAGACATCCCCACGCCTTACGACAGTTTGTTGTTTTCTTATAATACAAAACTAAACGGCACTTATCTTACTTATGGAACTGCAGGGGCTGGTTACTATGCAAAACAAGGCCAGATGGATGTTGCCAATACAACCATGAGCAAATCGGTAGGCCTGCAGCGCATTGCGGTAAAAGGCAAAAAAGAATTATACAAAAATGACAGCTGGGATATGGTGGATGCCAGCACCATGGATGAAAAATTTATTGACAAAGTAGATTTGAAAACCCTGCCCGACAGCCTTAAAAATAAAACCCGTGCCCAGTTGAAAGAAATTGTGAAGGCAAAAAATGAAGAGCGTGGGCTTGTGCAAAAAGAAATTGTAAGACTGAATACTCAAAGGGAAACCTACATTGTTGCTGAAAGAGCTAAAATTGCCGCAAAAACAAACAATGCAACTTTAGAAACAGAAGTTGAAAAAATAATTAAAGAGCAGGCTAAGCGGTACAATATGAAAATTGACTGATGCAGCTATTGATAATTGCTGCCGGCGTTTCCGTCTTTTTTCGGAAACGCTTTTTTATGCACCAATGAATTGAAGAAAGAAAGCAACGCACCAAATAATAATGCATGCCAGAAACTTTCTACTTCAAAGCCATGAACAAAATGAGCATCTATTAAAATAACGCAGGCATTAATTACAAATAAAAACAAGCCAAGGGTAAGAATGGTGGCTGGAAGTGTTAATAAAATAAGCAGAGGTTTTACAAAAGCATCTAACAGTGATAACACTGCAGCAACCAGTATTGCAGTAAGCATGTCTTTTATTTCTATACCTGGTAAAATATACGCCAGTATAAAAACATTGACCGAACAAACCATTACTTTAAGCAACCATTTTTGCATACCCTTTATATTACTACAAGTTCATAAAAATCTTCGGCGTTAAAATATTTTTTTGCCAGTTCTTTCAATTCTTCTGCCGAAATATTTTTAATACAATTGATAGAGTCATAAAAATACTGTTCATCCAGGTTATTCAAAATAATATTTTTCCAGCGGGCCATAATGTGGAAAGGCCCGTCGAGGTCGCCAAGTATGCTGCCCATCATATAATTTTGAACCAGCAGCAATTCTTTTTTACCTACCAGTTTATTTTTCAGCAATTCCATTTCTTTATATACCTCTTCTATTGTTGCTTCGCAAACATCTTTGCCTGCTTCGGTACTGATGAGCCATGCGGTTTGCTGAATATGGTTTTGTACATAACTGTGTATGCCGTAAGTGTATCCTTTGTCTTCCCTGATATTGCTCATGAGCCTGGAGCCAAAAAAACCGCCGAACAAACTGTTTAGCACCATTGCCTTCATAAACTCTGGATGATGGCGGTTTGGAAAAGGCCTTGCAATTCTTATGGCACCCTGCACACCGTTGGGGTCGTTACTAATCCTGTATTTTTTTTCGGTGGCCGGTTTAGTAATTATTTCTTTTAAACTTTCTGTCTTTGGTTTTAAAGAAAGACTTCCAAAATTATTATTCAGTTGTGCCTGTATATCTGCAGGCAATTTGCCCGAAGCAAAAATTACACATTGCCCATTGAGATAATATTCTTTAAAAAAATCTTTTAACACTGCTGTATTCAGTGCATCAATGTCTGCAGCATTGGTATAAACCCCATAAGGATGTTCTTCGCCATAGAGATAAGCATCAATTAAACGGGCGGCAACAAAATCGCATTTCTGCAAATTAACCGATAGCCTTTGTTTACTGTTTTGTTTATAAGTGCTCAATTCTTCTTCGGGAAAAACCGAATCGGTTATCATTTCTTTTACAACGGGCAATAGTTTGGGCAGGTGTTTGCTAAGCGTTGATAAAGAAACAATAGCAATTTCATTTTGACAGGCTCTGCTGCAATGAGCGCCGTAATATTCAAAATGTTCATTTATCTGAAAAGCCGTTTTAGTGGAAGTGCCGTTTTTGAGCAATGCATTGGTAGTGGCGGCAACTGTTTTTTGTTTTTCGAACCAGTTACCTGCGTAAAAAACCAATTCAATCTGCAGCACATCCTGTGCGCCGGCATTAACAACATAAACAGGTACACCATTGTCCAAAGCAAAATGTTCGTAAGGCTTTAACTGCAGGTTAAATTCAATGGCGTCTTTTATGGGGGGAGCTATCGTTCTGTTCATTTTTAATTATTCAAATAAATCTTTTAAATGTGGATTGTTATTTAGCAACCTGGCGCTGTGTTTAATTGTGATTATCTCTACAACCGAATCTGATTTTATGCGATAAATTATCCTGTACTTAAATAATTTCAATTCCCTTATTAATGGATTATTAAATTCTTTACAATTTTTCCTGAATCTGATTGACGGCGGAGCGTATCAATCTTTCTGATAATTGCCTCTGCAACCATTTCTGCATTCTGATCTGAACCCTGCAGAATATATTTATAAATACCGGCTATATCTTTTTTTGCTTTGGAGGTTATTTTGATTTGTAGCATGACCTCATCTCTTTTTTAAAATCTTTCCAGTCTGACAACTCGCCGGCATCTGTTTCTTTAAGCCCTTCTTCTACTTTTTTCTTAAATACAATATCATAAAAAATATCTTGTGCATCTGTTGATGACAGCTTAGATGATAAAACTTCTATTTCTTTTTTTACCTTTTGTATTTTGACTGTTCCCATAAAATTCTTTTACCAAATTTACCATTTAATTATCAGAGTAGTAATACAGCGTATTACAATTACTATCATCAAAAATTATCTTTGTTTCTGCCAGCAACTCCTCGGCTGTTACAGCCCTGTAAAGTTCCAGTTCTTTGTTTATTAAATCAGCATCACCCAGCAGCTCATACATCGCAAGGCTGGCGGCACGGTTCATTACACTCATGTCTTCAAAGGCCATCATGCTTTCTGTTTTGTTCTTTACTTTCTCCAGTTCTTTCACTGTAATGCCTTCGGCCTGCAGTTTTTTTATTTCTTCGTTAACAGCAGCTTCTGCATCTTTCATGTTTACACCTTTCACTAGTTTGCCTTCAATGGTTAGTAATCCTGTGTCGGTGCTTCCCATGTGGTAACATTCAATATTGCTGAACAATTTTTTTTCTTTTACCAGCGACTGAAACAATCTTGATGAACCACCGCCGCTTAAAATTTCCGAAATCAAATCAACAGTGTAATACCGCTTGTCTGTTCTTGAATAAATATGCCAGCATTTGTACAAAGCATCTAATGGAACTTTTGCTTTTACTTCCATGCTTCTTGCTGCTGTTTGTTTTGGCTCGGCAGGAAGGTTACGGTTATATTTTTCGCCGGCAGGAATGGGGCCAAACCATTTCTCTGCCAGTTCTTTTACTTTATCTGTAGTTACATTGCCTGCAACAACCAAAATCGCATTGCAGGGTGTGTAATGTTTAAAGAAAAAAGATTTTACATCTTCCAGCGTAGCGTCTTCCACATGCTTTAGTTCTTTTCCTATTGTCATCCACTTGTAAGGATGTGTTGTGTAAGCCAGTTCCCTCATCTTATGCCAAACATCGCCATAAGGTTTGTTGATGTAATGTTCTTTAAATTCTTCGCTCACTACCTTACGCTGCACTTCCAGGCTTTTTTTACTGAAGGCAAGTGATAACATGCGGTCGCTTTCGAGCCAGAAAGCCGTTTCGATATTTTCGGCTGGCAACTGGCAATAATAGTTGGTAAGATCGTTGGTTGTAAAAGCATTGTTTTCGCCACCAGCCACCTGCAGCGGTTCATCATAAGAAGTAATATTAACGCTTCCGCCAAACATCAGGTGCTCAAACAAATGGGCAAACCCTGTCTTCTGTGGGTTTTCATCCCTTGCACCCACATCATAAATTACATCCACCACAGCCATCGGCGTACTTTTATCTTCATGCACTACAACTCTTAAACCGTTTTGTAACGTAAATTTTTCAAACTGAATCATATTGCAAATGTAAGGATGGAAAACAGATAACAATGATGCGATGAGTCGGCCGGTTAAAAAATACTCTCTGTTTTTAAAGTAAGCTGCAGTGGGTTTTTATCCCTGATTACAATAATTTTTATGGTTTCGTTGGCCACCTGCAAAATGTTTTTATATGCCTGTATGTTATGGGTAAAATTGTTGCCAACTCCAAAAACTTCATCGCCTGCTTTAAACCCTGCTTTGGCTGCAGGCGAGCCAGCAATCACATCTTCCACCATAATTTTTCCGTCAATATAATATATTCCAAGCCCTGTATAAGCATAATCAAAGCCTTCTCTAAAATGGCTGTTAGGGGTTAAATGAATTTCTCTTTTCGGATAATTGAGAACCATGTTAAAGCGCCTCAGCAAATCGTTTCCAATCAAGCCGCCCACATAAGGATAGGATGTTACATTATACTCATCTTTGTATAAATAAACCGGCACTGCTCTAAATCTATAGGGGCCAATTTTAACTTCCCTTAGCAGTGTAAGCCTCATTTGCAGGCGGCCGCCCATGCCTTCGGCCTGCGTAATAACCGGTTTGCGTTTATTAAGCAATACGGCACTGTCTTTTGCAAATTGCTCACTCATTAAAAAACAAAGCCCTGCACCGGTATCAAAATAAAAATTGAAGTCAAGCTTCTTTTTGTCTTTTATATGTGTCCACACAATGGGCAAGGCAGTAAAAACAGGATGCAGCAAGGTGCCGTCTTTGGGATAATCTATCTTGCCTGGTTTGTACACTTCAATCATCGAACTGTCAAAGTCAATCATAACAATGTACCTGCTTAAAAAATTGTAGCCAATGATGCCATCTACTTTTTCGCCATACACACTGCTCAACACTTCATAATCATTCACATGAAAATTAAGATGCTCCACATCAAGGCCCGGAAGATGGAGGGTTTGGTCAAAAGCAAAAGGCACCTTACGTACTCCGCCAAGTCCGGTAATGGTAGTATCGGTTTGCACAAGCGGAATATGAAATTCGGCGCAGGTGGCAGAGTCTAACGAAATGCCGCCGCTGCCGGTATCTAAAATAAAATTCAATGTATCGGCAACATTACCAAACTTTGCCTGCAGCACCATTACGCCGCCACTGTATTGTTTAAAAGGAAAACGGGTAAGCAGTTTGGCATCAGGCTCCGATAAAATTTCCTGGGCACCAGCTGCCGAAGCTGTAATTATATAAAACAACAATAGCAAAATTTTTCTCATGCAGCAGCCGGTTAATTATTATTCTGTATTATTCGAATTTACAACCTTACAGATGTAATTTTGTTGTTTATTACACAAATGGCTTTTATGCAACTGAACGATTTATACCAAAAGGCGCTGGGTTTTGAATTTCTTACTGTAGAAGAAGGAATGTTTCTTTTTGAAAATGCTCCGTTAACTGAGTTAATGTATATAGCTGATGAGTTACGTAAAAAGCAGGTGCCTCATGGAAAAGTTACCTGGCAAATAGACCGAAATGTAAATACCACCAACGTTTGCATCGCCAATTGCAAGTTCTGTAATTTTTACCGCATCCCCGGCCATGCCGAAGCTTATATTACCGATATTGAAACCTATAAAACAAAGATTGAAGAAACGATAAAATTTGGCGGCGACCAGTTGTTGCTGCAGGG
>JANNAM010000002.1:0-1702 GCA_031384415.1 Bacteroidota bacterium | reverse complement strand
GATGTCCCCCTAGCATGACGCATAACGCCAAACCTAATGTTGTGCGTTTGTGCTTTTCGTCTGGCTTTATTTTACAGCAAAAAGTTTATAGCTAATTCCAGATTCAGTAATTGTCCCAATTGCAATTCCGACAGTATGGTTTAACCATTCGTACTTTTTTGAATTCGTTTCAAAAATATATGTAGCCCTAAAATAGTATTTGTCAGAACTCAAGTCTTTTCCTTGACCTGTTACAATTTTATTAAAACTGCTTGAGTCAGCATATATAAATCCTGACTTCGTTATATAAATAGTTGCACTATCGTCTGTTTGTATTACTTCTCTTACATCAAGTTTTATATTTGTGTCACCAATTTTTGAAGCAAAGTCACCTCCAATGGGCAAAACTGAACCTGTAATCTTTCCTTTTACTGTCCCACTTTTTACAGTATAAATTATTTTAGAACCAGCAATTGTTGGTGGGTTTAAGTTAACGGTTATGTCAGCAATTTTCTCTGTTTTGAGTTCTTGTCCAAATAAGGCATTTACAAGAATTGTTGAGATAAATGTCAAATAAAAAAGTCTAGGTCTATTCATTTTACTTTGATTTTTTAGAGTTATTTTATAAGGCCTGCTAGCATAACGCACAACTCATAAATATACGCAAGTTTACTATTTTCAAAAAACGAATTGCATTAATTTTTTGTATTTCACACGTTTACATAAAGAACAATATTAAATGCGAAAGTGGCAAACTTGCGCTTTTTAAAATTGTTACAATTAAAACAATACAAAAACCGCAAGTTGTAAATGTATTTCCTTCCTAAAACAGGGGAGAGGCCACTGCCAGCAAAACACTGCCGCCCCCAAATAAGCTAAAGTTGCCAGGTTTCATATGTAAGCTGCCAACTTTTACGCAAAAGTCGTTGGGTTTTACATGAAAGTTGGCAGGTTTCACGTAAAAGTCGCCAACTTTCACTACACAATCCACACCCAACATGCAAGAGTCGCCAACTTTCACGCAATAGTTGCCAGCTTTCACGTGATAGTTGGCAACTTTCACTACTTTTTTGACACCTGCAGTGTTTTTAGATTATTTTAACATTTAAAATTTTAATATGTTCATCCCATATAATAAATTAGTGGTATAAACTATCGTACTTATTTTAAACATCTAAAAATTAAATCTATGGCTAAACAAACAAAAGACAGGGTAAAAATCTCTGCCAGTCCAAGAGAAGGCCTTGCACTTGCCGCAAAAGTGTACAAAAAACACCTTGCAGACGGTAAAGATTCTTTACTGAATTCACTTGATGGCTATGACTGGTCGGTAAGCGGACCAAAAATTGACCCGTGCCTGGCAAAGCATGAAGAAGCCGAAGAATTACACAAAAAAGCCGAAGAAGCCTACCGTGTAAGGGATGCTTCGCTGGGTGAAATTGTGAAGATTGTGAGGGCCAGCAAAACTATCCTGAAGGGTAAATATTCCAAAAATCCTAAAATGCTCGGCGAATGGGGCTTTGAAGTGGATGATACTCCGAAGCAAAAAAAGAAACCAGAACAGCAATAATTTCCTGTGGACTACCAGTTTCACAGTACGATAGTATTACAAGCACCGGCCGCAAGGCCGGTGTTTATTTTAAGTAAATGGCCAGTAGCATAATGATACGTGTTGCAGTACTGCAGGGCTTTTCGGTCAGACAACGGCTTAGGAACAAATATA
>JANNAM010000270.1:0-4168 GCA_031384415.1 Bacteroidota bacterium | reverse complement strand
CCCATCCCTAATAAACCATTTTCACTTTGCAACACTACATTTATTCCTTCGGGAATATAATTGGCAACCAATGTAGGAATACCAATTCCAAGATTTACATAATAACCATCCTGTAATTCTTTTGCGATGCGTTGTGCTATTTGATTTTTATCGAGTGCCACTATGTAATAATTGGGTTTAGAAGTTTAGGGGGTTAGAGGTTTAGGATGCGTTGTTTTTTGTTCAATCCTCTTCTCATAATTTTTCCCCTCAAAAATCCTGTGAACATAAATGCCTGGTGTATGAATACAATTTGGGTCAAGTTCTCCGGGCTTTACTAATTCTTCCACTTCTGCAATAGTTATTTTTCCGGCCATTGCCATCAGTGGGTTAAAATTTCTTGCTGTTTCTTTATAAATAAGATTTCCATCCGTATCACCTTTCCATGCTTTTACGATGGCGTAGTCTGCATCAAAAGCAAACTCCATCAAATATTCTTTTCCATTAAATATTCTTGTCTCTTTTCCATTTGCTACTTCTGTGCCTACGCCGGCAGGGGTAAATATTGCAGGCATACCATATCCAGATGCCATGCATCTTGTTGCCAGGGTTCCCTGCGGAATTAATTCTACTTCCAGTTCGCCGCTCAGTAATTGTCTTTCAAACTCTGCATTTTCACCCACATAAGATGAAATCATTTTCTTTACCTGCTTTTGATTAAGCATTAGTCCAATTCCAAAATCATCCACACCGGCATTGTTGCTGATGCAGGTTAAATTTTTAATTCCTTTTTTTACCAGGGCCGCAATGCAGTTTTCAGGAATGCCGCACAAGCCAAATCCACCAAGCATTAAGACAGCTCCGTCGGCAATATCTTTTATTGCATCATCCGCATTGCTAAAAACTTTGTTCATATAAATACTTATTGTGCCTGAATAACCGGGGGCTTTACAATTTTGATGTCGTTTCGTTCCCGGTTTGCTTTTGCCAGCATACTGTCCAGCAGCGTTCTCATCAGCACTGTGTGCTTTTGATAATACTGATAACTTTTGTAATAGTCTTCTTTCGAAATATTATGAATGGTAAATATTAGCTTTTGCAGTTTTACGTTTTCTTCTGCTGCATTTTTTGAAGAATCTTTTCTGTTAATTTCAGCAGCCATTGCATCTGCCCTTATGATATCCCAAAAAACGTTCTGCATTTTTTCAGGTTTGATGATGCCGGAAGGAAGACTGTTTTTATTTCCGCAGGAAAATAAAAAAACACTCAGCAGCAATGTAACTGCAGCAGTTTTCATTTAAGTTCGTCTTTGTATTTAGCTGCGTTGGTAAGGTCAAGTTTTTGTAATAACTCCGAAGCCCTTGCTTTATCCTGCTGCGGTGCTTTCGAAAATATTTTTATCAGTTCTGTTGATTTTCCCTGAAAAAAAAACTGGTTAATCATTTTGTTGGGATTGTCATTGTTGAAATTGGTCATCAGGTTCAGTACATTCATTACTTCCACCCTTGCATTAGTTTCGTTTTCATACAACTGGTCCATGCCCATGCGGTAATAATTGTAATACACATCATGCATGATGGTGTAACGGCTGTTAAGCATGTTCTCCACCAGCCAGTAGCGGTTGCGGCTGCCGTCAAATGCTTTCCAGCCCGAAATGTTGCGGCCATCAGGTGCATTGTTTACAATATTCTGTGCCTTTTGAAAATAAATATCGCCGCCTCTTTGCGAAAATGAATCATAATCAAAACCAATAATCATATAAGCATAGTAAGCAAAAATTGCAGTAAGATTTGATACCAGTGCATCTGAACCCGAAACCCTGTTTTCATTAAACTCCAGTTGCTGAAATTCGACATACTTTAAAGCAATATTATCATCCTGAAAATTAATAATGGGAGAGAGGTAAGAAGTATTGAACACTGGCCTGGCTGCCTGCACAGTTAACTTGGCATTGTAAACATTTACTTCGTCGGTAGATTCCAGGTTCAGCAAAAAATTGCATTCAATTTTTTCATTTGTCTGGAAATTATCTGCCGTCCATTTTTTATTGTTTAAAAAATTATTGAGAGCTGTTTGCAGTGTAAGAAAGGTGTTTTTATTTACATTGTTTCCAACACGGGTGGTTACAACTGTCACTCTTGCTTTCAGTTCCTGGGCACTTGTAAATTTTGCAATAAGAATAAGTACTAATAAAATTTTTAATTGCTTCATGGCATCAATTGAATAATAGTGTTAACAATATCGCTGGCTACTGCTGTTTTTGATTTTGTTTCGAATAGGTATTCTTTTCCATCCTTGTCAAAAATACTGATTTTGTTTGTGTCGTGGCCAAATCCTGCACCTTTGTCCTGTAAAGAATTAAGCACAATCATATCTGCATTCTTTGATTTGAGTTTGCCGAGTGCATATTCTTTTTCATTATTTGTTTCCAGTGCAAAACCTGCTATAAACTGGCCAGGTTTCTTTTTTTCGCCAAGGGTTTTTAAAATGTCTTTGGTTTTGGTTAGTGTGATTGATAATTCTCCTTCCTGGTTTTTAATTTTTTCATCAGCTACAGTTACTGGTGTGTAATCTGCCACAGCGGCGCTCATTATTATAATATCGCTTTGCTCAAATACTTTATTGCAGGCTTCATACATTTCTTCGGCAGATTTTACTTTGGTAACGATAATGCCATTTTTTACGGCAATCGAAGACGGCCCTAAAACTAATGTAACTTCCGCACCCTGGCTTTGTAATTCTTCAGCAATAGCAATTCCCATTTTACCCGATGAATGGTTGCCTATGAAACGTACCGGGTCAATGGCTTCATAAGTTGGCCCTGCAGTTACTAATGCTTTTTTGCCTTTTAACGGGCTTTTAGAAGTGAAGTATTCTTCAAGCCATTTAATGATGTTCTCAGGCTCAGCCATTCTTCCTTCGCCAACCAGACCGCTGGCAAGTTCGCCGCTGTCAACCGGTATTATTTTGTTGTCAAAAGATTCTAATTTTTTAAGATTGCTTTTTGTAGAAGGATGGTGCCACATATCTTCATCCATTGCCGGGGCAACCACCACGGGGCATGTTGCCGAAAGATAAACTGCCAGCAGCAAATTATCGCAGATTCCATGCGCCATTTTTGCCAGTGTGTTGCAGCTTAATGGTGCAATCAACATCACATCCGCCCAGCGGCCCAGCATCACATGGTTTGTCCATGAATCGTTATTGGATAAATCTGAAAGCACAGGGTTTTTAGAAAGAGTTGATAAGGTGAGTGGCGTAACAAAATCTGTGGCCGCAGGTGTCATAATTACTTTTACTTCGGCGCCGGCTTTAACAAGTAATCTTACAAGTGTAGCAGTTTTGTAAGCGGCAATGCTGCCGCTTATTCCCAGTAATATTTTTTTGTCCTGCAGCATATAAAATTAAAATCCCGTTTCGCCTTAGGCGGAACGGGATAAAATTATAACTTCTTATCTAAAGAAGATGCTAAATAAAAATAAACTTAGCTGAACAAATCTTCATCATTTTTGCGGAAGTAAACTTTGTCTTCCATAAATTCTGTTGTTGCTAACAAAGCAGGGTTGGGCATACGTTCATAGGCTTTCGAAATTTCAATCTGCTCTTTGTTTTCATGAATTTCTTCCAGGCTATCGGTATGGCTTGCAAACTCTTCCAGTTTGTTGTGCAACTCTTCTTTGATAGTGATATTAATCTGGTTGGCACGTTTTGCTATGATGGCAATAGATTCATAGAGATTGCCTGTTTTTGCTTTAATATCCGATAATTTTTTTGGCTCAACCACATTACTGGTATTAGCGCTTAACTGACGACGGAGTTTGCTCATTTTTTATTGCTTTAATATTGTTTTGACTTAAGTTACTGTAAGTTTCAGCATCTTTCAGCAGTTTGCTTTCCGGGTAGCGGTCGGCAAAATCCTGGTATTCAGACACTACTTTTTCAAATCGTTCAATTTGTTTTTCAATGATGCTAAGTTTGGCATATTTATAATACGATTTAACCACCATCAGTTTATAATCTTCGCCTCTTACAGATTCAGGATAGTTGTTCAGCAAATTAGAAAACGCAATGGCTGAGGCTCTGAACTGACCCAAATTATAATACAAAATTGCCGACCTGTGTTCCTTCTGCTCCAGCTTTTCCCTGCATTTGTCAATTATTTCTGTAGCTTCTTTATTTCTTTCCGAAC
>JANNAM010000222.1:0-32960 GCA_031384415.1 Bacteroidota bacterium | reverse complement strand
ATTTTATTTATTGATGAAATACATACGTTGATTGGTGCTGGAGGAGGAGAAGGTGCTATGGACGCTGCTAATATCTTAAAGCCTGCACTTGCACGCGGTGAATTGAGGGCTATTGGTGCAACCACATTAAATGAGTATCAGAAATTTTTTGAAAAAGATAAAGCATTAGAACGCCGTTTTCAAAAAGTAATGATTGATGAACCAACGGTGGATGACGCCATTTCAATTTTACGTGGGTTAAAAGACAGGTATGAAACCCATCATCATGTTAGGATAAAAGATGAGGCTATTATTGCGGCGGTAGAATTATCGCAACGATATATTACCGACAGGTTTCTGCCAGATAAAGCAATTGACCTGATTGATGAGAGTGCTGCAAAACTAAGATTAGAGATGAACAGTATGCCCGAGGAGTTGGATAAATTAGAAAGACAAATCCGCCAGTTAGAAATTGAAAGAGAAGCTATCAAAAGGGAAGATGATGAAGCGAAGCTGAAAGAACTGAATACAGAAATAGCCAACCTTGCAGTTGACAGGGACACTTATAAAGCCAAATGGCAGCAGGAAAAAGAAGTGGTTGAAAAAATACAGAATGCAAAAGCATCTATCGAGCAATTAAAACAGGAAGCTGAGCAGGCAGAGCGTAATGGAGACTACGGCAAAGTGGCCGAGATACGTTATGGCAAAATAAAAGAGCAAGAAACTCTAATTGCCCAGTTTACAAAAGAACTTGAAAACTCAGGTGAAAAGCGCTTGCTTAAAGAAGAAGTGGATGCAGAAGATATTGCCGAAACTGTAGCAAAATCTACTGGCATTCCGGTGGCTAAAATGATGCAGGGCGAAAGAGAAAAATTGCTGACTCTTGAGGATGAATTGCATAAAAGAGTGGTAGGGCAGGAAGAAGCCATTACTGCTGTGGCCGATGCCATCCGCAGAAGCAGGGCAGGTTTACAAGACCCCAAAAAGCCAATTGGTTCTTTTATCTTTTTAGGAACAACCGGTGTTGGTAAAACAGAACTTGCGAAAGCTCTGGCAAGTTATCTATTTGACGATGAGAGCATGATGACCCGTATTGACATGAGCGAATACCAGGAAAAACACTCTGTAAGCAGGCTTGTTGGAGCTCCTCCGGGATATGTAGGTTACGATGAAGGTGGGCAATTGACTGAAGCAGTACGCCGCAAACCCTATTCGGTTATTTTGCTTGATGAAATTGAAAAAGCCCATCCAGATGTATTTAATATACTGCTGCAGGTGCTTGATGATGGCCGTTTAACAGATAATAAGGGCCGTGTGGTGAATTTTAAGAATACCATCATTATTATGACAAGTAACCTGGGTAGCCACATCATTCAGGAGAATTTTGAAAAAGTGACGGAGAAAAACAAAGAAGAAGTGGTGGAAAACACTAAGATTGAAGTGATTAACCTTTTAAGGCAAACCATTCGTCCAGAATTTTTGAACCGTATTGATGAAACTATACTCTTTCAACCATTGATGAAAAAGGAAATAAAGGGTATTATTAAGATACAATTACAAGATTTACAGTCATTAATTGGCAAAAATGGCGTAAATTTGCAGTTCAGTGAGTATCTTTTAGACTACCTGGCCGAAAACGGCTATGATCCCCAATTTGGTGCAAGGCCCCTCAAGCGTTTAATACAAAGAGAAATTGTAAACCAATTAAGTAAGCGATTGCTGGCAGGCGACATAGACAAATCTAAACCGGTTTTGGCAGATGTGTTTGATGGCACCGTCGTATTCAGAAACGAGACTGTGGAAAAACTCAAGGTAAAAAAGTAAAATATATTTCTATCTTACCCACTCATAATGAATGTGTAAGAAGATATTCCTAATAATCCTGATTCCCTTAAACGGGTTATTCAGAGCAAAAAAAACAAAAAGCTATGGCATTTAAAAAAGAAGTGGTTGAAATTATTGAACCAAAAAACATTTTTGTTGGAAATAAAGATGCAGCCGTAACGCTGGAAGAATTTGGCGAATACGAAAGCGAAGTTTGTGCAAAAGCAAATGAGGTAGTAAAGCAATTGCTGGAAGAATACGAAGGAAGCATCCGCTTTAATTTTCGTCATTTTCCCCTTACCAATATTCACCAGCGTAGTTTGAAAGCCGGCGAGGCTTCGGTAGCTGCAGGTCAGGTGGGCAAGTTTTGGGAAATGCACAATATCCTGTTTGCCAACCGTCGTAACCTGGGTACAACCAGTTTAAAGCTGCACAGCAGAGAAGCTGGTATCGAAAACAAACGTTTCCTGGATGAACTGGTAAATGCAACTTATGGCTGGCAGGTTCAGGGTGATATCAGAGAAGGACAAAAACGTGGTGTTAAAGATGTACCCACTTTTTTCATCAATGGAGAAGCCTATACTGGCAAAGTAAATTTTGATGAAATGAGCAAAGCAATCAGTGCTTCATTAAAAAAGACAAAAAAGAAAGCCCCTGCAAAACAGGTAAAGCAAAGAGCATAAAAATTGAAACCCCGTAATAGCGGGGTTTTTTTATTATAAAGTATTTAGAAGGTTTTTGTTAACAGTGGTGAAGAAAAAAAATGTGTTAAGAAAATGTTGTGTTTTGCAATTATTCACTACTTTGCACCCACTCTAAAAAAATAAGTCACTCCGTAGAAACGGAATGACTTTTAACGATTGCTTGCTATATGAAAAAATCTTTAATTTTACTTTTCAATTGCTGATGATTTCAGCACCTTTTTGCAGGGTTAATTGCATTTCTAACGATTGATTGTTCCCTTCAACGATTGCCTGCTGTATGAATTAACCGTCTTTCTAAATCAAAAGTAAGACGGCTAATTTTGTAATCCTAACCAACTTCATAGTGGTTTTATCATGACGAAAGCAGTCTTACAACGATAAAACCCTTTGCAGTGTTGATTTATCTGTAAAAGTGTTTATGATGTCCAACCGCTCTTCCGACATATTATTCCAGTTAATTCATTCCCTCGAAAAATCGGAGAAAAGAAATTTTAAACTCTATATCAAAAGAAGTTCTTCCAGGCAGGATTTAAAAGTGGTGCAGCTTTTTGATGCTATGGAAAAGCAGAAAGACTACGATGAGAGGGTATTACTGAAAAAACTTCCATCTGTTGAAAAAGCCCAGCTTGCAAATCTTAAATCCCACCTCTACAAGCAATTGCTTGCCAGCCTGCGTCTTTTAAAAAGTACCGAAAGTATAGACCTGCAGTTGCATGAACAACTGGATTATGCCCGAATTCTTTATAATAAAGGACTTTATCTGCAAAGCCTTAAAATACTCGACAAGGTAAAAGACCTTGCGATGGAATATAATCAGGAAAGTTTTTTAATACAGGTAATATCGCTGGAAAAAAAGATTGAAACCCTTCACATCACAAGAAGCGATATTGGAAAAGCAGCATTGCTTACCCAGGAAGCAAAACTTATCAATGAAAGAAGACTTGTGCGTACTTTGTTTTCCAACCTGGCGCTGCAATTATACAACTGGTATGTAAAGAACGGCCATGCCCGTAATGAAAAAGATGAAAAAGGCATAAGAGATTTTTTCAAAAAAAACCTGCCACCAGATGCTGAAAATGTTTCGGGTTTTTATGAACAGATGTACCTTTTTCAAAGCTATTGCTGGTATGCTTTTATCCGCCAGGATTTTTTAATGTATTACCGTTATAGCCAGAAATGGGTAACGCTTTTTAACAAAGAACCATTGATGATTACGGTAGAAACGGGGCATTACATTAAAGGCATGCACAACCTGCTTACAGCTAATTTTGATTTACGCAATTATAAAAAATTTGACACTTGTTTAGCGGCTTTTGAAAAATTTGCCACTACCGATGCTGCCAATCATCACTACAATTTCAGGATGCAGACATTTGTGTATGTAACCAGCGCAAAAATAAACGGTCATTTAATGAGGGGGGCTTTTGGCGAAGGTGTAAAACTTGTGCCTTCCATTGAAAAGGGATTAAATGAATTTGAATTGTTTATAGATCGTCACCGGGTCCTGGTAATACATTACAAAACTGCCATGCTCTATTTTGGCAATGGCAATTACGAAGCTTCCATCGATTACTTACAGAAAATAATCAACGGCCCGGTTGATTTACGCATTGACCTGCAGTGCTATGCCCGCCTGCTTCATTTGATGGCGCATTACGAACTGGGCAATGATGCAATTATCGAATCGCTGATTAAATCAGTATTTCGTTTTATGAGCCGCATGGAAAACCTGAGTGTGGTGGAAGAAGAGATGTTTAAATTTTTACGTACCAATTTTTATGTGTCTTCTAAAAAAATAAAACCGGCACTTGAGCAGTTTTTACAAAAGATAAAGCAGTTTGAAAAAAACCGGTTTGAAACAAGAACCTTTGCTTACATGGATATAATAAGCTGGGTAGAAAGTAAAGTGTATCAAAAACCAATGGGCGAAATCATCTATCAAAAGTACCTGAAAAGCAACCACAGGTAATCAATTAATCTTCCTATTTTAGCCGGGTAATTAAAACACTTTATGGGCAAAGGAAGAATCGAAGCATTCAGCGACGGCGTTATAGCCATCATCATCACCATTATGGTTTTAGAAATAAAAGTACCGCATGGGCATTCCATCTCCGACTTAAAACCATTGCTGCCCGTATTTTTAAGTTACATACTCAGCTTTGCTTATGTAGGTATCTACTGGAACAATCATCACCATATGTTTCATGCAGTGCACAAAGTAAATGGCCCTGTAATGTGGTTAAACTTATTGATGCTTTTTTGTCTTTCTCTTTTTCCTTTTGCCACTGCGTGGGTGGGCGAAAGCGAATTTGCCAAATGGCCCACCATTATTTATGGTACTGTTTTATTACTGGCCGGGGTCTCTTATTATTTTTTGTCGCAGTGCCTGATAAGCATTCATGGTAAAGATTCAACATTGGCAAAAGCTGTTGGCAAAGACACCAAAGGAATTATTTCGGTGGTGGTTTACCTGATTGGTATTGCACTTGCATTTGTAAACCCCGTTGCAGGCTTTCTTGCTTATGCGGTTGTTGCCTGCATTTGGTTTATACCCGACAGGCGAATTGAGAAAAATTTCTCAGATTGACTAAAACTTCACTAAACTAACGGCAACAACAATCTATTTTTTAATAAAAAAGCAGAAGTTTAATTATTTCTGTAACTTATAGCCCTTTTAGTTTATTCCACCCTGCAGAAGGCAGTAGAAATCATGGTAGCTTATGGTATTCCGTTTTTATTTAACCAGCCTTATTAAGGCATTAAAACGATTTGTTTATGAAAAAATTAAAAGCATTTTTATTACTTCCTGCAGTTATTGCTGTGCTGCTATCATCCTGCAACAGTGCCGGCGATGATAAAACAAAAACTGATGAAAAAGTTACCGACATCACAGTCTCTACAAAATCGAAAGATGCAATGGCTTCCTTTCAGGAAGGTCTGGCAGCAATTGATTTGAATGATGTTCAAAAAGCAAGGGCTGCATTCAGTAAAGCTATTGAGCAGGATGCAGGCCTGGGGATTGCTTATCTCTACAGGGCCAATACTTCAACATCTTCAAAAGAATTTGCCGACGACATCAATGCAGGTAAATCAAAATTAGACAGTGCCCGTAATTGGGAAAAAATGTATGGAGATTACCAGGCTACCAACCTTGCTGGCGACAGAAACAAAGGCCTGGAAATTTTACAAAAAATTGCTGCTGCATATCCCGATGCTGCAAGGGCACAGCTTGATTTGGGCAATGGTTATCTTAACAACAACCAGTTTGACAAAGCCCGTGAACTTTACCAGAAGGCGGTGTCATTAAATCCAAAATGGGCAGGTGGTTATGCTGCTTTAACCAATTCATATTTATTTAACGACCCTAAAGATTTAAAGAAGGCCGAAGAAAATGCACTGAAGCTTGTTGAAATGGCACCTTCCAGCTCGGGGGCAGAAATTGCATTGGGAGATTGCTACCGGGCACAAAGTGATTTTGCAAAAGCTAAAGAAGCGTATGCAAAAGCTGTGCAGCTTAATCCAACTGATGCAGCGGCTTACTACAAAGAAGGCCATGCCAATATTTACTTAGGTAATTATGATGAGGCAAGAAAAAATTATGCAGATGCAGGTAAAAATGATGTCAGGCAAAGTGGATCCATTGTCAATAAGGCATACAGCTATTTGTTTGAGGGTAAAAAAGATGCTGCAATGAATGGCCTGATGGATGCTGCATTGAAATGCGATTCGAATGCAGCCAGTGACAAAAACAATTACCTGCAAACCTGTACGTCTGTTGCCATTCATTTTGGTGATGCTGCAACATTGAAAAAGCTGGTACCGATGATCCTGCCTTTATCTGAAAAACTAAACAATGACCTGGGAACACCCGAAGCAAAGATTTTTATTCAGGCAGAAAAATTAAACTGGGAAACATTGCAGGCTTATGCAGATGGCAAACTGGATGAAGCAAAAGCAAAAGCAGCAGCAATGAAAACAGCGCTTGACCCAATTAAAGACGGCCGTAAATTAGAAGGCTACTATTACGACATGGGACTGATTAGCATGAAAGAAAAAAAGTATGCCGATGCGGTAACTCATTTTGAAAAATCGGATCCAAACAATATTTATAACAAATACTGGCAGGCCATGGCCAATGAAGCAGCCGGTAATAAAGACAAGGCAACAGCCCTTTACAAAGAAGTGGCAGCTTATAACTTTAATGACGTTGGCAATGCATTGGTAAGAGCAGAGGTGAAAAAGAAATTGGCTACGCCGTAATAAGAATTTTATGATGAGTTAAAATCCTGCTTTGATTAAGGCAGGATTTTTTTTTGGGTCATGACTTTATATACAATCAATCTACCCAAGGATAAAAGCTTAATTGAATTGCTACTCCTGAACGGAGCGTCGCCAATGTCGCTTCATCAGGGAACAAATGTTTGCAACCAAAACTGTTTCCTTATTTTTGCAGCATGACAATAGAACAAATCAAGGCTCTGAGAGACCGCAAAGTGGTTTTGAAGAGATTTCTTTGACGTTGAGAACAGGGAAGCTAAAATAGCTAACGACAAACAACTTTCTCTAAGCCCCGGTTTTTGGGACGACAATGCCAGGGCAACTTCCATTTTAAAAGAAACAAAAGTAAATGAGTACTGGGTAAACCTTTACAAAGCTGTTGATACGGCGGTGGAGGATTTTGCCGTGCTGTTCGACTTTTGGAAAGAAGGCGAAACAACTGAGGAAGAAGCAAGGCAGGCTTACGACAAAGCAATTGAACTGGTGGAAGAAGCCGAGTTTAAAAGTACGCTGAACGAGCCAGAAGACGAACTCCCTGCAGTGTTACAAATTAACAGCGGTGCTGGTGGCACTGAAAGCCAGGACTGGGCTGAAATACTTGCCCGTATGTACCGCATGTATGGCGAAAAACAGGGATGGAAAGTAACAGAAATTGACTGGCAATGGGGCGATGGCGCCGGTATTAAAACCGCTACCTACGAGTTTGAAGGCGATTTTGCTTATGGCTTTTTGAAATCGGAGAATGGTGTGCATCGGTTGGTTCGTATTTCACCATTCGATAGCAATGCAAGGAGGCATACTTCCTTTGCTTCGATAAATGTTTATCCTTTGGTAGATGATACCATCAAGATTGACATAAACCCGGCAGATGTAAAAATGGAAACCTCCCGAAGTGGTGGCGCTGGCGGTCAAAATGTAAACAAGGTGGAAACTAAGGTTCAGTTAACACATATTCCAACGGGCATTGTGGTGGTTTGCCAGCAGGACAGGAGCCAGCTTGGCAACAGGGAACTGGCCATGCAAATGCTGAAGAGCCGCCTGTATGAAATTGAATTGCAAAAGCGCAACGAACTAAAAGATGCCGCCAACAGCAAAAAGAAAAAGATAGAGTGGGGCAGCCAGATACGGAGTTATGTTTTTCATCCATATAAAATGATTAAAGACCACCGCACCGATTATGAAGTGGGTAATGTGGGCCCGGTAATGGATGGCGAACTGGATGGATTTATTAAAGCTTATTTGATGAGTGAGAAGGAAACAGCCTCGTAATTTTTCTGTAACAAGCTTTTGTAATTCTATTTAGCATAGTTGTGTCACTCACTTGTACGGCATACCTTTGTGCAACTTTTACCTGCAATTAAAATTAAGCATATGAAATTTGGAGATTTTACTTATCCCATGCCAGTTAACGAGCCAGTTTTAAACTATACCCCAGGCAGTGCCGATAAAATCCGTTTGAAAGAAGTTTTGGCCGAATTAAAAAGCACAGAAGTGGATGTGCCCATGTACATCGGTAATAAAGAAGTACGCACCAATAAAAAAGTTGCCCTTCATCCGCCGCATGAACACAAGCATGTACTTGGGTATTTTCATGCAGGCGAAGAGAAGCATGTGCAGCAGGCAATAGAGGCCGCACTGGCGGCCAAAGAAGACTGGGCAAACATGAGCTGGGAAAACCGTGCAAACATATTTTTAAAAGCTGCCGATTTGCTGGCAACAAAATACCGGCCTTATCTGAATGGTTGTACCATGCTTGGCCAAAGCAAGAATGCTTTTCAGGCAGAAATAGATGCAGCCTGTGAGCTGATAGATTTCCTGCGTTTTAATGTTCATTTCTTAAGTGATATTTACAGGCAGCAACCCATCAGCAGCCCCGGCATGCACAATCGTATGGAGTATCGTCCGCTGGAAGGATTTGTTTTAGCAATAACACCTTTTAACTTTACTGCCATTGGCGGCAATCTTCCAACATCTGCTGCCATGTGTGGTAATGTGGTAGTTTGGAAACCTGCCAACACACAGATTTATGCTGCACAAATGTTTATGCGTATTTTAAAAGAAGCTGGCTTGCCTGGTGGAGTCATCAATTTAATTTATGTGGATGGGCCAACCATTGGCAGGGTATGTTTTAATCACAGGGATTTTGCAGGCGTACATTTTACCGGCTCAACAGGTGTGTTCAATAATATGTGGGAAACCATTGGCAAGAACATGGCCATGTATAAATCTTATCCAAGAATAGTAGGAGAGACAGGTGGCAAAGATTTTGTGCTGGCACATAAATCTGCCAACCCCGATGTGGTGGTTACTGCTTTATTAAGAGGTGCTTTTGAATACCAGGGACAAAAATGTTCTGCTGCATCAAGGGCTTATATTCCATCTAACATTGCCGAAGAAGTAAAGAAGAAACTGATTGCCGGGGTTAAAAGTTTTAAGATGGGCAGCGTGGAAGACTTCAGCAATTTTGTAAATGCAGTAATTGATGAAAAAAGTTTTGAAAACATAAAGCGATACATAGACAACGCAAAGAAAGACGACAAAGCAGAAATTTGGGTAGGCGGCAAGTGCGATAAAAGAGAAGGTTATTTTGTGCAGCCCACCATCATCGAAGCAAAGAGCGCAAAGTATGTAACCATGTGCGAAGAAATTTTTGGCCCGGTGCTTACAGTATATATTTATCCGGCCAATGGTTTTGAAAGAGCATTGGAACTGGTTGATACAACCTCTCCCTATGCATTAACAGGCGCTATCATTGCTCAGGACAGGGCAGCAGTAGAACTGGCAACAAATAAATTACGAAATGCAGCCGGCAATTTTTACATCAATGATAAACCAACAGGCGCTGTAGTAGGACAACAACCTTTTGGTGGAGCAAGGTCAAGCGGCACGAATGATAAAGCAGGAAGTATCTTAAATTTATACCGCTGGTTAAGTGCAAGAACAATAAAAGAAACATTTAATCCGCCAACAGATTATCGGTATCCTTTTTTGGGGGAGGAATAAAGCGGCCCCTAAACCCCCTGAAGGGGGCTTAAAATGCAGTGCATAAAATGGCAGAAGATTCTTGCCAATGAAGATTAAATAATGTTTGAGTAATTGTTGATTAAAGAAATAAAGATGACATGGAAGATATGATGTTTCATATTGGTAAACTGAACCGCTCCTTCTCCCTTCAGGAGAAGGAGAAGGAGGATGAGGTGTGAAAGAAATTCTAAACCATACCAATTTACAAACGCAGATTAAAAATCTTGCGGAGCAGTTGCATGCAATACATCCTGATTTATCTGAAGTTGTTTTCATTGGCATTCAGCAGGGCGGTGTGGTCCTGGCCGATGATATTGTTGCTGCATTGCAGCAAATGGTGCCATCACAAAAAATTCAATACGGGCAATTGGATATTACCTTTTACAGGGATGATATCCGAAAAGAAATTCATGCGCCAGATAATATGAACATTCCTTTTGGCATAGAAAATAAAATAGTGGTACTGATAGATGATGTATTGTTCACCGGCAGAACAATTAAAGCTGCATTGGATGTTTTATTGGATTATGGCCGTCCTGCAAAAGTAGAGCTCTGTGTGCTGGTTGACAGGAAAGAACACCGCCAGTTTCCCATACAGGCCGATTATTTTGGAATGCTGGTACAAACCAATAAACAGGATAAAGTGAAACTGGTGAAGGGAGAAGATGGAAATAAACATGTTATCCTTGTTACAGCATAAACTTTTTATGAGTAAATCTGAGTAATCTGTGGCAACAGTAAAAAAATATAACTAAATACTCTAACTTCGCTTTTTAATGCAACTATCTACCAAACATCTCCTCGGCATTAAAGACATCAGCAAAGAAGATATTTCACTAATTCTGTCCACTGCCAAACAATTCAAAGAGGTTTTACAAAGGCCCATTAAGAAAGTTCCGTCGCTCCGTGATGTAACGATCGTAAACTTATTTTACGAAAACAGCACCCGTACAAGAATATCATTTGAGCTGGCCGAAAAAAGATTAAGTGCCGACACGGTAAATTTTGCAGTATCAGGTTCTTCTGCTGCCAAAGGCGAAACACTGCTGGATACTGTAAACAATATCTTATCTATGAAAGTAGATATGGTGGTGATGCGGCACAGCGCAAGCGGTGCACCCCATTTTTTGGCAAAGCATATTCCTGCCGCCATTGTAAATGCTGGCGACGGCATCAATGAACATCCCACACAGGCATTGCTCGATGCATTCTCCATCACAGAAAAACTGGGAACATTAGAGGGAAAGAAAATTGTACTCGTTGGCGACATCATGCATTCAAGAGTTGCACTCAGTAATATCCATTTATTAAAAAAGATGGGAGCCGAAGTAATGGTTGCCGGGCCGCCAACACTCATTCCAAAATACATTGTAGAAGCTCTTGGCGTTAAAGTTGAATACAATTTAAAAAAAGCATTGCAATGGTGCGATGTTGCCAATGTGTTAAGGATACAGTTAGAAAGGCAGAACCAGGTATTGTTTTCTTCCTTACGGGAATACAACCTTGCTTATGGTGTGAGCAAAAAATTATTAGATAGCATCAGCAAAGAAATTGTAATCATGCACCCCGGCCCTATCAACCGTGGTGTGGAAATAGATAGCGATGTTGCCGATGGTAAGCAGTCCATCATTCTGCAACAGGTAGAAAATGGTGTGGCAGTCAGGATGGCGGTATTGTATCTTCTCTCAGGCAAAAATTAGCAATTGATAATTTATTAAATAAGAAGGGATAATGCTTTAGATTTGTTACAGTATAAAGTATTGCAGAAAGTACGTGTTTAAAAAATTATCAATTATCAATTATCAATTAACTCATTATCCATTATTATGCAACGCATTTGCTTATTCCCCGGCACCTTCGACCCCGTAACACTTGGCCATGTTGATATAATAAACCGCTCTGTAAACCTCTTCGATAAAATAATTGTAGGCATTGGCAAAAACAACAGCAAGGGCCCCATGTTCAGCGCCGAACAAAGAATGAACTGGATTAAAGAAATTTATAAAAACGAACCCAGGGTAGAAAGTACAATTTACGATGGCCTCACAATAGATTACTGCAAAACCATCGGCGCACAATTTATTTTAAGAGGCATCCGTTACGTAAGCGATTTTGAATACGAAAAAACAATTGCCGATGCCAACCGGGCAATGGATGCATCCATCGAAACCATCTTTCTTACAGGCGAGCCAAAATATACTTCTGTAGCAAGCACCATCGTTCGGGATATCATCCGCAACGGAGGCAATGCATCGCCCTTTCTGCCCGAAGTAGTAATTCAGGGATTGAAGAAAAAATAAAAATTCAAAACTCAAAAGTCAAAAAGCAAAACTATCCGCTCTGATTTTTTTAATTTTTAATTTTGACTTCTTATTAATTCATAACTCATCATTCACAATTCATAACTCTTGCCTTACATCTGGTTTAATAAAAATATCACCCTTCCCACATTAGCTCCACTTGGCCCCGAAACCATGGGCCAGCATCTTGGGATGGAATGGGTTGCCATTGGCGACGATTTTTTAAAAATGAGAATGCCGGTAGATGACCGTACCAAACAACCTTATGGCATTTTACACGGCGGCGCCAGCTGTGCCCTTGCCGAAACCATTGGCAGCATAGCATCCCACCTTGTAATAGACAACAACAAATTTATTTGTGTAGGTCTCGAAATAAATGCCAACCACGTCCGCAGCGCCAAAGAAGGTTTTGTAACCGCCACCTGCACATCCCTGCACATCGGCAGCAGCACCCATGTATGGGATATAAAAATTCATGACGATAAGGATAAACTTATTTGTGTAAGCAGGCTCACGGTGGCTATTTTGGAGAAGAGGTGATAATTGTTTCTTTTATATCAACACAAAAGAAAAATACAAAACGGCTTAGCCGGAAAAAAATTTTCTTAGCCAGTGCAGGTCTTCCATATTTTTCAATCCGAAGACAACTACCAGCCGATGTCTGTATGCAAAAATTCCAAACACCGATGCAAAAGTTTCAAATACCTGTGCAGAAGTTTCAACCATCCATACAGAAGTTCCAAACACCGATGCAGCAATTCCAAACACTGGTAAAGAAAATACAAACTTCAATACAAAAATGTACCTCCCGCTTTCCTTCATCAAAATTTTGCTCCAACCGAAACATAAAATGACCTTCCGTCGGCAGGCAATGCACCCGGGCCAGGAATGGAAGGCGCCCTACGGGTAAAATACCTTGCGTCAAAAAGATTATTGATGCCGGCTTTAAACTGCAGGCTGTTCTTGGTTTTATAAACACCATGAATATCTGAGACATTATAGGCAGGTATCAATCCCACCTGTGCTATTGTTTCATAAATAGTATTGTTGGCATCGGCAAAAGCTTTGTCTACATAACTGTACTGGTATGTTACCGCCATTTTTTTATAGCTGCCTGTTATTCCGGTTCTCAGTATATTTTGCGGAGCATTTTCTACATGATTTTTTTTCAGGTTGGTTTCCACCAGCAAGTTGCTGTTGTTGTCTTTTGATATTACTTTAAAATTTCCGTACCGGGCATCGGTATAACTATATGAAGCAAAAAGGCTGATATCAAAATCACTTTTGCTTCCTGCTACCTTGGTAGGGTTAAATTCAACAAGGCCCTCAAAGCCTTTGCTTGTGCTGTGCCCAACGTTAGTTCTGTAATTATAAAAACTACCGTTCAATCTTTGTTGTGTAATAATTCCAATGCGGTTGTTGTACTGTAAGCGGTAGCCACTTATGTCAAAACTTAAATAGTTTGAAATTTTTCCCCGGTAACCAAAATCAAAATTATACCCCTTCGAATCCCTTAGCTCGGGGTCCACTATTTCAAGATCGGGATTTACAGATACATCATAAAAAAGCATTGGTCTGTATGCCTGCGAATAATTGGAATATAATTTTGTTGTGCTGGTAATATTGTACTCTGCCCCCAATCCGCTTAATATAAAATTGCGGGCCCTGGTTTCAGGCTTTATCAGGTTTTGGGTGCCATTGGCAAAATAGTTAAGTCGGCCGGTGGCATCCATTACTATGTGTTCAAACCTTATTCCCGGAATAATTTTTAATTTATCATTGATACGAAAAATATTTTCTGCAAACGCTGCAGCATTACGGGATATAAGGTCAAGATCCTGGGCTTGTTCAACAAAATTTTTATTAAAGCCGGTTCCCCTGTCGCCGGTTCCAAGTCTTGAGCGGTCTGTTTTACCCAGATACAAACGAATACCACCGGAAAATGTTTGTTTTGTTTTTCCCCAATTATAATCCGTTAAAAACCTTGCCTCAAAACCAATGTTACCATATCTGTCACGGTCCAGTTGCCGGTTATCGTATTGTAATGTAACCGGGTTGATGGTATCTGCAATAGTGATAGGCTTTAGGTTGCCAATATTTGCTCTGTCTGCTTTTATGCCAAATACTTTTACATTCAGCCGGGCATTGTTGGTTTCATTAAAAATATAATTTGCAATTAGGGCACCGGTATTCCATTTTATATCAAGCCAGTTTCGGCTTCTCAGGCTTAATTTGGAACTCTCTGTTACCTGCACATCTGTTAAACCTCCTGGTTGCTGGCTCCTTATATGCGATTGCATAAACTCGCCGGTTAATGAAAATTTTTCATTAATACGGTAAGTAAAACTTGCAAAGCCTGCATTGGTATAGTAACGGCTATTCTGTCGCCATCCATCTGCATTGCGCCGGTCAAAGTATCCATAGTAATGAAATTTCTTACTGTCGCCACCAATGGCATTGTAAGCGTTAAACAACCCATTGCTTCCTATAGTTTGATTTGTTTCAAACTGAAAAGGTTTTTTAATTTCTGATCCGTTTTTTAAAATGTAATTCACCATGCCGCCAAATTGAGGGCCATACTGTAATGAGGCTTGCCCCCTTACAATTTCAATTTGCTGAACAGACTGCAGTTGAGGATTATAATAAGCTTCTGGATACCCAAATGGATCGGCGGTAATATCATAGCCATTCTGGCGTACATTAAATTCCCAGCTTCTGTTGGGGCTAAGCCCACGGGCGCCAATACCAATCTGGATGCCGCTGCCATCGCTTTCCCAAATTTGAATGCCTGCTACTTTCGACAATACCTGCCGCATAGTATTGGTTACTACATTTCCTTTTACATTTTCAAGAATAACCAGTGCATTTTTTTTCCCGGCATAAATATTTGTTCCAACAATGTCGGGCATTTGCTGAATATCACTTTTACTGTTTTTACCAACCAGTGTTATTTCTTTCAGGTAAATTATTTTAGATTCAAAAGAGTCTTGTTTATTGGTATTTTGTTCCTGCGCCATTAATTTCCCCGAACATGATGCAAACGCAAGCAACAAAAAGGTATATGTATGTTTCATAAACGTTTTTGATGTGTATGTAATAATAATACTGCTGGCATAATCCCCTTTTAGAGAAAATGCCCGTAGCTTGATAAATATTTAACTCAGGAAATTGCAGTCCGGGGCGGGGGGAGGATTATTTTTTTTACGGCAGTAAGCAGGAAATCATTTAAAGCACCTGTTTTTTGTTTTATTATTTTTAGCGTAGCCGTTTCAGGCTCTGTATCAAGGATGAATTCATCCAAATAATTAACAACATAATCAGTTTGGTTGGGATGATTAGAATGTTGCTGCTGCGAAATAAATTGAATCAGTTGGCCTTCTCTGGTATCGGTAATGCAGTAAAAATATGTTTTACCGCCAATATTCTTGGTCTTTGCGATATCATATTCTTCTCCGTTCATTAAAAAATCAGTACCATATTTCTGCCAGGTAATTTTTTCAATATTCTCATCATAATTAATTAAAACACAATCTTCATCTCCCAATGACCTGAAGATGTATTTCTCCATTTTCTCATTTACTGCTTTGCCAGGGTTATATAAAAAATAATAACCTATTTGGTTAAACAGGAAACTTACAAGTAATGTTATTGCGAAAATTTTCTTCAATAAACTATAATTTTGTAAACAATAGTTCAATTCATTTTTAAAATGAATCTGTTTTTTAGCGTTGCTTAAGAATTACTAACGTAAATATATTCAAATTATTTCATTGGTGAGGTATATAAACCTTCGGGAAGTTAAAATTGGAAAAGTAAAAGCTTTGGATAAATAAAGTTGTGGTTATTAAGGCTCATCAAAAAACTTGTTCAATATATCTTTAACTGAGGGGTAGGTGTTTTTAATGGGTTCTTTTATATCTTTTGTTTTTACCCATTTAATATCGGTAATGCTTTCTTCCTTTTGAGGTTTCAAATGTTGTTCAATCGGGCAGGTCATATAAAACCAGTGGGTCGTTTTTAAAAAATGTTTTCCAAAAGCATCATAGCAATGCCATGTTTCACCAATTTTCTTTTTCAGTTTCAATTTTGTCACTCCCGTTTCTTCTTCCACTTCTCTTATGGCAGCAACTTCAGCGGTTTCTTTTTTTTCAATCTTGCCTTTGGGCAAATCCCATTTTCCCAACCGTTCTATAAATAATATTTCTTTGTTACTGTTTTGCACAATGCCTCCTGCTGCTTCTATTGGAGTAAAATTTTTAGAAAAAACCTGTAGTAGTTTTTCCAAATCGCCGTGCCATAAAATGCCAGCATGAAATTCCTCTTTTTTGATTTCATGCAACAAAGATTTTATGGCCGGTTTGCTGATCTCATCTACAAACACCGCATCTGGATGATGGAGTATCTCATTTAGTTCTTTGTCAATTTCATCACAGAGATAAACCGGCTTATTGCCGAAATATATTTTTATATGCATAGAAAAAAATTAGTTTCAAGCAGTAAGCTACAAGGGAAGCGGCTAAAAAACTTGCAGCTTGTTGCTTGCAGCTTGCAGCTTTGTTTTAAGTTTGTGGCATGACAAACGAAAAAGCAGTTGCCGAAAAGTTATTACAAGTTAATGCAATAAAATTAAGTCCGCAAGCACCTTTTACCTGGGCCAGCGGCTGGAAGAGTCCCATTTATTGTGATAATCGGAAAGTACTGGGCTTTCCCTATAGCCGTGATTTTATCAAAAGCGAATTGTGCAGCGTTATATTTGAAGATTTTAGTGAAGCCACTTTGCTTGCAGGCGTTGCCACTGCAGGTATTGCCTGGGGTGCTATGGCTGCAGACCAGTTAAAGCTTCCTTACATATATGTGCGCCCAAAACCAAAAGAACACGGCTTAGGTAACCAGATAGAGGGGTATTATGAAAAAGGACAGAAAGTGTTAGTTATTGAAGATTTAATATCAACTGGTAAAAGCAGCCTGCAGGTTTGCGATGTATTAAAAAGTGAGGGCATGGAAGTAATTGGTATGGTTTCGATATTTTCTTATGGCTTTGATGTGGCAGCCAAATCATTTGAACAGGCCGGTGTTGCTTATCGTTCCTTAACCAATTATGAAACACTCATAAACCTTGCTGTTGAAAAAGGTATTGTATCTGCCGCTGAGCTAAATACTTTGTTAAACTGGCGCAAGAATCCTGCAACTTGGAGCCTTACATAATATCTTTAATAAAACATAAAAAGATGAAATCAATTATAATTTCTTTTATAACTTTTATTTGTATAAGTATTACTGGCTATTCACAGGCAAAAGCAACAGACAAAGCTGTAATTAAAACTCCTAATGCTGCCTGCGAAGATTGTAAAGACTTTCTTGAGTCCCGTTTGATAAGGGAATATGGCGTTACTTCAGTAAATGTAAATTATCAAAAGAAAACCACCACTGTAACCTGGCTTACAGACAGAACCACGCTTGAAAATATTAAAGTGATGATTTCATACTTTGGTTTTGATGCCGATGACGTGGAAGCCGATGAAATTGCCTATAAAAAGCTTCCAGCTTGTTGTAAAAGGCCAGTTGTAATCAAAAAATCTGTGGTTGACTCTGTTAAGCCGTTAATAAAAATTCCTAAACTTGATACTCCTAAACCAAAAACAGTTATTTCTCCTGTTAAAGAAAAAGGGTAATTCCTTTTAGACATCTAAAATTCCGGTTCAGCGATAAAATATTCCCGCCAGGGATGTATTAATTTTGCAGTATAGATAATTTATGCACTTTTACATCAGAAATTATTACATCAGTGGTTTGAGGTTTTAATTTCTTAAAATATAATTCCCCCAAAGAAAACATATTTTAAATTCACTATCCTTTTGAAAAATGTCCAGATCCAAACCGAATGAAAAACACTGGTTGATCCATGAAAAAACACCCAAATCCTGTTCCGTTGAAAAAACCATGAATCCGTGAGACCTAAAAACCAAACAAGAAGTAAAAGAATGATTATGTAAGTAGTTATTTACCTTAAAAAACCTCACAAGATTCAACTAATTAGCCCCTGTAACCAGGGGTTTTTTATTAAAACACAGAGAATTTTTGTAATCCCTCATAGAGCACAGGGAATGATTTATACACATTTGCTTTACCAATGGTTACAGTGCCGGTAATTTTCACTATTACTTCCTGACCGAATAAAGAACCCAAAGCGTTTTTTAAAACATTTTTCATATCAACTTCAATTCTTACAGGCAAAAGAAAATCCTGCCTTTTTGGAATGTTTACCTGGTACTCCTGGGTGCTGTGCCCGAGGTAACTGTTATCAACAAAAATGTCTAGTTCAAACCGTTTTAGCTGCAAACCAAAATTATTGGGATTATAATAAAGAAGGTCCATTTTAACTGCTGACGTTGAAAAGCCAAGTTTTTCAATGGTCAGGCTTTTAAAATCCTTATAAACCAATTCCTGTGGAGCCCGGCAGGATGATATGGTTATAATAAACACAACAAAAAGGATAGCACAAGGGGAGAGTTTAATATCTATGGATTTCATTCTATCACAAAAATTGTAGAAACAAAGTTAAATGCCTAATTAATAGCAACGCTCACTTACTTTCCACAAACGGGTTTAAGTGATTAACTTACGATACAATAATTTGTTTCTTTTCTTACTAAATAGCTGAAATAATAATAAAATATTTTAAAAATAGAATTAAATACCCAACATGAGTAATTTAATTAAACGTTAGTCAGGTGACTAATATTTTACTTTAATAAACTCCCAAATGTATGAGCAAAAAAAATAAAAATTCTACCAAACTGATTTCGGCCGCTGATGGTTTTACAATACCACGAATAGCAAAGTAATCCTGTTGATGCCCCCATGCTATGCTGGCATAAACTCCATTCCCTCAGCCATCTGATGTTTTCACTCAATGAAAGCAGCAGTTTATGCAATGGGATTTTTTATACACAATGAAGTTTCTATTTTGCATACATATTTATTATTCATTCAATTTTAAAAATGCAGTTATGAGAAAACTAATTTTATTGTTTATTATTAGTGGAATTTTTTCCACACAAGGTAAAAGCCAGGGATCAAAACCGGTTGCAATAAGTGATTCGGCCACCTGGCAAAAACCTGAAAAAATTTATACCAAAGTAGAGGTTGAGTCTTCTTTTCCGGGTGGTGATAACGCATGGCGGACTTTTTTGCAGAATAATTTAAACGGCAATATTGCTACTGCCAGTGGAGCACCTTCAGGCACTTATACGGTAGTAATAAGATTTGTTGTTGATCGCAGTGGTGCATTAAGAAATTTTACTTCCGAAACACACCTGGGCTTTGGTATGGAAAGCGAAGCAATCCGTTTGTTGCGTAACAGCAGTCCTAACTGGGTGGCTGCTACAGTTGGCGGCCGTAAAGTAAGTTCTTACCGCCGGCAGCCAATTACATTTGTAGTGCCTTAAGTAGTATCGAATGCACTTTTTATTTCCGTGGCCGGTGTCTTCACCGGCCACTACCTGTGTTAAAATGAATTGTATAAATTTTTCAACTTCTTACATTGCATTATATGTAAAATACGGGGCGGTGAAGACACAAGACATGGAGAAGGCTTCACTTCACCACCGGCCAAAATCATTATCTTGGCAATCGTAACTTAACTATAACTGCATTCAATTAACAACTATGAACATTTACATTTCGAATTTAAGTTTCACCGTTGCAGACGAAGACTTAGAAAATTTATTTGCAGAATATGGCACTGTAAATTCTGCGAAAGTAATCACCGACAAATTATCAGGGCGCAGCAGGGGTTTTGGTTTTGTTGAGATGGCAGATGATGAGGCTGCTGAAAAAGCTGTGAAAGCAATTGATGGCAGAACTATTGATGGCCGTCCTGTTAAAGTAACTCCGGCTAAGCCCAGGGAGTGAAGTTATAGCATCGGCTCATCCAGCAATCGCTGGTACCCCCTAATAATCAGGGCAAACGTTACCAGCATCACTGGAGGAAACTGTCGCATTTCAATATGCATCGGTTTATTAGTTTGCAGAGTAACAAGTATTATATAAATTCGCTGCCGAACAGGCATTTATCAATACGCTTAACTTTTTCAATTTTTATGTTGAACAATTTCATTGGGCCGGATGAAGATGTAAACTTAGCTGTTTCTGTAAACCAAGGCAACCAGCAGTCCTTTGGTAAGTTGTACGATAAGTATGCTCCGGCTTTATTCGGTATTATAAGCAGGATAGTAAATGATAAAAAGCTGGCTGAAGAAATTTTAAATGCAGCTTTTGTAAATACCTGGAACCAGGTAGCCACTTTCAATGCTTCCAAAACCTCTTTGTTTACCTGGCTAATCAGTATAGCCCGGCAAACAGCTTTGGATGAAATTAAATCAGAACAGTTTAAAAACCCACTCTATAGTAATCCCGTATATGAAGAGAATAAAAAATCAGCTTTTGACCTAGTTTATTATAAAGGGCTAAATTGTATTGAAGCCGCCGCACAATTAAATATTACTGTAGAAGAATTAAAAGCTGATATAAAAATGACAATAAAAAACATGAAAGAAAAAGAAGTAGTATGCTGAACAGTAAACAATATATTGATTCTGGAATTTTAGAGCAGTATGTCTTAGGCATTGCAAGCCCCCAAGAATGCAAAGAGGTTGAAACAATGGCAGCTTCTGATATTGCTATAAAGCAGGAAATAGATGCTATCTCCAAAGCCATGGAAACTTATGCAATAGTAAATGCTATTGAACCAGATACTTTAATAAAGCCTTTTTTACTGGCTACGATTGATTATGCTGAAAGAATAAAAAAAGGTGAACCGGTTTCTGATCCCCCAATGCTGAACGAAAATTCAAAGCTGGCAGATTTTGCTGTTTGGTTGAACAGGGATGATATGGTATCTCCCGGTGCAGATGACCTCTTTGCAAAAATTATTGGTTATACAGCAGAGGCAACTACCGCAATTGTATGGATAAAAGATTATGCACCGCAGGAAGTTCACCATGATGAATATGAAAGATTTCTTATTGTTGAAGGTACCTGTAACATCATTGTTGGCGAGGAAGTGAATCAACTTATACCTGGTGATTATTTTGCCATTCCTCTTTACAAAAGCCACCTTGTAAAAGTTACTTCCAAGATACCCTGTAAAATTATTTTACAAAGAATTGCAGCCTGATGTTTCAAAGCGGCCGGCTGCCATCTCACGGTAATATTCTTTGCAGGGCTGCACTTTAGGGATTATGATATAGCTACCTGAGTTCCCGGCAACATTTTAAATGAATGCTTCTAGCGCATAATACGCTGTTCCAATAACAGTTAACCTCACCCACCTCATTTTGTGTTTACCGTTAATTTCATAAATCTTTCAACTTCTAACAATGCTTAATATATAAAATACGGGTCGGTGCTCAGACAGGCTAAGCCCCGTAGCTTCCTGAAACATGATTTCAGTGTCTTCAATCTTAACACTGAAAGCGAATTTTACTAATGGCCATATTGATTTGAATTCTTCTTTGCCAGTATCGGGCATACAAATGGGTTGATGATTTTTTTTACTCTTCATTCGCCGGTGGTCAGGAGTATCATCCGTTTGGGAGCCAATAAAAGTTTATTAATAACGATTGGGATTGTTTCTGTCACCAGGGTTCTTATTATATCCACCACCACCGCTTTTGCGGTCTTCGGCCTCCTTAACCACAATAGGTTTTTTACCTAAGGAAATATCATTGAGGTTATCAATAGCATCTCTGGCTTC
Source organism: Bacteroidota bacterium (assembly GCA_031384415.1). GTDB lineage: Bacteria > Bacteroidota > Bacteroidia > Chitinophagales > Chitinophagaceae > Ferruginibacter. The sequence goes on along the minus strand of JANNAM010000222.1, from coordinate 11,094 downwards.
TTCGCTGTTTGGCATTTCAACAAATGCAAAGCCACGGCTTTTGCCTGTTTCTTTGTCCATAGCAACTTTAGCGCTGGCAACAATACCAAACTTCTCAAAAATTTCTTCCAGTTCTGCATCATCCATGTCATATGGAAGGCCAGCAACAAAAATATTCATGCGTGGTAATTTTTATAAATGTAAAGATAAACAGGTTATTTCAACTTTCGAAAATGTATTAGGCAGAAAAGTCAAATACCGTTTGCTCAGTCATTTTAAACTTTACTAAACGGGTAACCCCGTTTGCACAATCATAGTTGTAGCCGGCAAAGCATTTTTTATTTTGCATCCAAATAAAATTAAACCGTTGTTTTCATTTACAAAAATTTACAATTATGAAGTGATATAAATAAAAATAGCAGCTTCCTCCTTACCCGTGGCTGGATTTAGGATTGCTACAAAGGCGAATTTTAGCTGCAGGTATTTTTTCAGTATATGCAAAGCAGCCCGGGCGGCGAAAGAAAAGTTGTTTTTCCCAAAACACTTAAACAGGAAAACCCCGTAATTCCTGATAATTAATAAAACATTTATTTTTTTACTTCTTCAATTGCTGCTCTCTTTTGCTGCTCTGCTAATATTTCTTTTAAATGAATTGAAACTTCTTTCTCAATCATGGCTTCTGTAATTTCAAGAATAGCCGGGTTGCTAACCAATTGCATCCAGGGTTTTGGTAATCCAAAAGGATAAACACCAAAAACAATTACAGGTGTGCCTTTTGTCCTTATGCTGTCTGCATTGCTAAGTATCCATTGATCGGCCCAGTCATAAAGATGCCTGGCATCTTTTTCCTGCAGCCGAAGGCATGAATGAGAGGCAGGATAACCTGGCAATTCGTATTGATGAAAACCTATGCCGAGTTTATTTTCAATATTAAAATTCCATTTCAAATCCCACTCATCATTAAAAGTGCTGGTGGTTTGTTCTGCCTTCCAGTTTGTAAAATAAAGTCCGGTTGGCGTTGGATCTGCTTTTCTTCCCATATTGGTTGGCCCCGTGTAAATAAGTTCCCCGTTTCCGTAAGCCGCAAATGTTTGCGAAGGATATGAAAAGAAAATAATTTTTCTCATGTCTTTCAAAAAGGGAACACTTAATGGAAAAGGAAGATAATATTCAAGTTTGCCTCCAGCATCGTTTGGTACAATAATAGTATCCATTTTAGCAAGATGGCTGCTGTCTGTTCTGTTTACAGCAAGAATAATAGTTTGCTGCTGTTCAGTATTTTTATTCTTTAGCCATTCTTTGGTTTTTTCAAAATGATAACCTTTGTTTGCAGGCTTTGTTCTTTTTACCGGATGCTTGTTGTTGTTTTCATTAGGCTGACTGCAACTGAAAATAGAAAATGTTGTGAGCAAAAGAATTGCTGTAAAATTAATTGTCTGCATACAAAGTTAAATGTGTTTAAGATTTCTTACTGAATTGGCAAAGGTTATGCCAGCAACGGTTTAAATGTGTTTAACTATTTTATTGTGTGAATTATGTAACATAATTCTATAGTTATGTAACATTTATACTTTCAATATTGCCCACCTTTATGTTTCAGCCTTTGTAATCTGTATCAGCTTCCATTATAAAAATTTTGGCACGTTTTTTAACAGCATAATAAAAAATAATTATGAACAAATATATTATTGCTCCTGTTTTGGCAGTATTGTTATTGCAGGCATGTGTTTCAAAAAAAGTACTATTAAAATCGCAGATGGAAACGGCTTCTTTGCGTCAGGATAGTATTGAGCTTGCCGGAAGAAATGCGGCATTAATAAGTAACATTACGGCACTTGATAAAAACATTGAATCATTGCATGGAAACATAAAGACCTTAAACAGTGAAATAGCCAGGCTAAATAATCAAAACGGACAATTGGGACAACAAACAGCCAGCCAGCAAAACCAACTAAGCAAAACCAAAGGAGAACTTTTGTTACAACAGCAGCGGTTACAGCAATTGCAGGCTTTACTGGAACAGCAAAGAGCACAGGCAAACATGCTGAAAGATAAAATGGCCGAAGCATTAAAAGGTTTTAATTCAAATGAACTTACTGTGGTGCAAAAAAATGGAAAAGTTTATGTAAGTCTTTCTGAAAATTTATTATTTCCTTCGGGCAGTGCAGTTGTTAATCCAAAAGGAATTGATGCTTTGTCAAGACTTGCTGCTGTGCTTAACCTTAATTCGGACGTATCAGTAAATATTGAAGGACACACCGACAGCATCCCTATCAAAGGACGTTATAAAGACAACTGGGATTTAAGCACAGCACGTGCTAATGCAATTGTTCGTGTGCTGGTAGATAATTATAAAGTAGATCCGGTAAGAGTAGTAGCATCGGGGCACAGTTATTTTGACCCAATTGACAGTAATTCATATGCCGATGGAAGGGCAAGAAACCGGAGGACTGAAATTATACTTTCGCCAAAACTGGAAGAAATGTATAAACTGATTGAAAAGTAATGAAACTGTAACTTTTTTTTTAAAAAGCAATGATTAATCAATATGGAATATTCAGATATTCTGTTACCACTTATGCTGGGTATAGCTGCCATTTCGATACCTCAGATTCTGTTAAAAGAAAATAATGAAAAGCTCGAAAGAAAAATAATTATTATTAGAAGAACCGGGTATTTTTTAATTGCTGCTTCATTGGTTTATGGGCTGATAAAATACCTTATTAAATAGTGGATTGATTAAATTGCACTATCCTTAAATAAACGGGCAAAAAATTGCTCAAATAACCCATGCACAGGGAAAATTAATTCACAATTTCTGAAAGCTGAATATTTAAATATGAATTGTTCCCTTTATTTTATAAAATTCAAAAAGCAAATACAAACTGCTGTCAGTGTTATTTTGCTTGTCATTATCCTGATGACCAGTTTTAAATATAAGTGTATAGCGCAAACAACTGTTGTAAAAGATTCATTAAGTATTCCCGGTACTACAGTTGTAATCCCAGGTAAATCCTATGTACGTAGTAATTTTCATAATTTATTTTTTGGCAGGCACTATAGAAAAGAATGGGGAACTGCTATCAGGGTCAATAGGTTTTTGTTAGATACAGCACTGGGCGGATTACAACCCGTAAAGGAAAGTGGCAGCAGGCAATCAAACGGGCTGCGGCTGAAAAGCAAAACCGGAAAAGAATTTGTTTTAAGAAGTATTGACAAAGATTTTGGGAATGGCTTTCCTGAAATTTATAAAGGAACTTTTATCAGTAAGATTGCAAAAGACCAGGTTTCTTTTGGCTATCCGTTGGCTGCAATTACAATTACACCCATGATCAGTGCTGCAAAAATTTATCATACCAATCCAAAAATTGTTTTTGTTCCAAAACAACAAACTTTGGGAGAATTTAATTTAAAGTATGGCGACCAGTTATATCTTTTTGAAGAAAGACCTGATGATAACCAGTATGATGCTGCCTGGTTTGGAAATTCTGAGAAAGTAATAAGCACAGAAAAATTATTGGAAAAAATTTTTGATGACAATGATAACAGCGTAGATCAGTTTGCTTATGCAAAAGCAAGGTTGTTTGATATGCTTATTGGTGACTGGGGACGTCATGCAGACCAGTGGAGATGGGCATCTTTTAAAAAGGAGGGTAAAACTATTTATAAGCCAATACCCAGAGACAGAGACCAGGCTTATACAAAATTTGATGGGTTTTTTCCATTTATTGCTACTAATATTATTGGAGGCACACACCTTGAATCATTTGATAACGATATAAAAAACATTTCTTTTTTCAATAAACCTGCCCGGCAACTTGATATTCAATTTACAAACGGGTTAACTGAGGCTGATTGGATTAAAGCAGCAATTGAACTACAGCAGGCAATAACTGATTCTGTCATTATTGCCGGCATAAAAAACCTGCCACATCAACTTTACATTATCAACGGGCCAAAGATTACAAATCTATTGATAGCAAGAAGAGGCCACCTGCAGGATTTTGCACATCGTTATTATAAATATCTTTCTAAAAAGTTACCTGTTTATGGTAGTGATGATAAAGAATTATTTGACATTGTAAGGATAAATAAGAATGAAACCAGTATTAATGTTTATAAAATTAAAAAAGACGGAAGCACTGCAGCAATTCCTCATTTTTCACGGTTGATATTTGAAAAAGAAACAAAGGAACTAAGGCTGTATGGTTTTAAGGGATCTGATATTTTTAAAGTAAGCGGACTGGGAAATAATACAGTTAAAATAAGGCTGGTTGGTGTTTCTAAATCTGACTCACTAAGTATTGACACAGATAAATCTGACAAAAAATTTAAAATCTACAGGGGTAAAGCTGAATTGTATGATACTATATATCAGCCACAGGTAAAAATTTCTCCCATTGTTTTTGTTAGTCCATCTGTATATCATGTTTTTGATGAAGATGCACTTGCTTTGTTTACAAAACCCGGTTTGCACTTAGGATTAAATTTAGCTTATCATCCAGAACCACTTAAAAAAGACAGTTTGGAACAGGTACATAATATTGCTTTGAATTATGGCTTTCTGCGAAAAACTTTATACGCCGAATACGTTGGTTTATTTCCACAGTTAATTGGCAAATGGGATTTTTTACTAAAAGGTAAAATTGACAATCCTGCTTCTGAAAATTATTTTGGCATTGGTAATGAATCAAAAGACAGCACAGGAGCGGCAAATAACTATTATTCAGTTTTCAGTAAAAGGTATTATGCCGGCATTGGATTAACGAGAGAAATTAAAAAATTTCATAAAACAAATTTTACTTTATTTTACCAGAACATAAGTGTGAACAAAAATGCAGAAAGTTATATTCATATAAAAGAAAGCATGCTGCCGGTATTTCTGGAGCAGCAATATTTTGGTGCAGAAGCAGGTTACCGCTATCATAAAACCAACAATGATTTGATCGCAACAAAAGGTATTTCACTTTCAGCGGGGGCTGGTTATATTACGAATGCCACAGCCAGGGGAAAATCTTTTTTTAAAGCCATGTCGTCAATTGCATTTTATATTCCAGTAAGCAATGTAATCAGTTTTGCTGTAAGGGCAGGAGGCGCTGCAATATCCGGCGATGCCAATTATTATCATTTAGGTAAACTGGGAGGAAACGTAAATCTGAGGGGTTATGCAAGGGAACGTTTTTATGGCAAAACCAGTTTTTATAATAACAATGAAATAAGACTGATTACAAATACAAGAAACTTTATTTTCAATGGAAAGGTGGGAGTATTTGGATTTTTTGATAATGGCAGGGTTTGGTACCCGGCAGAAATTTCAAACAAATGGCATTTTGGTTATGGCGGAGGCATACTCTTGTCGCCATTTAATAAAGTGATGCTGACTGCCACTTACGGCATATCTGAAGAAGGAACGCAAATATTGTTTAAAGCAGGAATGTTTTTTTAAGGTCAGCAAAGGAATAAAATATCCTTAATATAAAAGGAGTGTAATTTTATATTTTCTCAATTTAATTATCTTTTCTTTTCTTCTTCCTCCAGCTTCACCGCAATGGGCCCATTGCCCACTATCAGAAAATAGATAAGCAGCAATAAAATAAGAATTGAAAAAAATAATTCTGAATAAGGCTTGAAAGCTTCGGACGATGAATTGATAAAGATAATAGCACCAATAAGAACTGGTATTTGAATAAGACAAGCAAAACGGGTGAACATACCAATAATCATTAAAAACCCACCAAGCATATGGGCAAACATAACATAATGGCTCAGCAAGATAACGGGGAAAGAACCGAAGGGAGTTTTAGCGGCCATCAATCCCGAAAGCGTGCTGCTGTTCCGGAGAAAATCTATGCCTTTGTAACAAAGAAAAATACCCAGTGCAATTCGTATGATATCAAGCCATTTTGGGTGATGTTTATCGCCCCATACCTCCAGTTTTTGTAAAAGGTTCATACAGCAAGATTTTAAGCGTGGATGATAAGAACTGCTATAAATTTAATCAATTTATTTGGCTGTTGCATGGGTTTAGATAAAAAAGAAGTGCCATTTAATATTAAATACCATTTGCAGGGTATTGCATTAACGCAGTTGTTTTTCTATGTTTGTCAAAACATTTTTATGAAACTTATTGCTTTGTTTTTTTTATTAATGGCCGGACAGCTGAAAGCACAGTATGTTAATTACGTTAATTACCAAAGCCCGGTTAAAAGCCAGCATAACAGAGGCACCTGCTCTGCATTTGCTTTATTGAGTGCGATGGAGGTGTTACCGGGCTTTCCTACCGACTTGAGTGAGCAACATGCGTATGCTTTGGCCAAATCAATGATTTATTATAAAGATTCATCTCATTCTTACAACGAGGGAGCCACCTTTGCAGATTACCTTGAGCTGCTGGATGATCAGGGAATTGTGAGAGAAGACCAAATGCCTTATAACCCCTACATGGGCTTTTGGGACAATGCCAGGAGCAGTTTTGAAGCATACAAAGCAGATATTAGCGGAACTACTGTGAATGAATTGATTGACGGGCATCCATTTGGATACACACTTGAAAAAGATCACAGTGTTTATAAAGAATTTGCTGATGCAAGAGACATTCAATACATAAAAAGTCAGCTCGACAGCGGAGTTAAAAATATTCCTGTAGGCTATTTTATAGAAAGTAATTATTGGTCGGCTCACAAAGGCAGCCGGATGAAAAAGATGGACCCCGATGATTTAATCCGGTTTGTTATTAATGGAAAAAAACTTACTTATACTGAAGCAAAAAAAATAAACCCCCGCCTGGAAGACGATGTACTGGATGGAAAACTTACCTACGAAATGCAAAATGGTTATTCAAATATTTTTAAAGGTGGCCATGCAGTAAGCATTATTGGTTATGATAACAATGGTTTTGTTTTAAAAAACAGCTGGGGAAAAGACTGGGGAGAGAACGGATACGGCTGGGTAAGTTTTAATTATCACAAATTGTTTGTTAAACGCATACTTGTTTTGAAACAAGGCCGCATTAAAATTGCGGATGATACTGACAGGGGTAATGATGTAAAAACAAACGAGATTTATTTGAAAAGCATGCCATCAGGTAAAAATGAAAAAGGGATGCTGGTCAGTCTTGTGTACCATGGAAAAGAAGCACCGCCCTCTTTTAAAAAGATAACATACAAAGTAATTGGCCGTTTTAATGCTGCCCCGATAGAAACTGTGGATGGAATAAGTATTTACAGCAGGTTTTCTTTTAAGCCCAGGGAATATGGTTACCAGGCCGAACTGTTGCAGAAACAATTATTGCTTGACTTTATATATGGATATTATATTGTTGCAGAAATGGAACTGGAGAATGGCCGTAAGATTACCAATACTTATTACCATGTAGTGCCCCGTAATAAGGAGTATGAGCCAAACCAGTATTGAGTAAACAAAAGACTGCTTTTCAATTTCAAATTGCTTAAGCCCATTGGCACACAAAAAAAATAAAGCAAAAATTTGGAATTCTCAATTTAATTAGTAATTTTACGGTCCCTAACGCACAAGTACTCTTACACCTAATCTCCTCAAATTTATTTTATTCAGTTCATCAGTAACGTTCAATGAATGTGCTTATGCCCTGTATTAAACGCCTTTTTTAATATTTTAAATAAAAAACCTCAAACCATTTGTATGAAAAAAACTCTGTTATCAGCAATTTTGGGTTCAACCCTTTTGTTATTTTCTTGTGCTAAAGAGCAGCCACAGTTAACCAGCCAGTCTGCCGATTCAAAAAATCCGGGTAATGGCATTCGTCCTAATAAAATCGGCCCGGGCGGAGGAGGAGATTGTGCTCTCACACCTTTTGGACTGCTGGGCTTAAGCAATGGCAGTTTTACTATTAACAGCAGCCGTAATTTAATTGCCGATGTTGGATACAGCAGCGGAGTTACCAGCAATACCAATCAAAAAATAGATCATTTCACTGGTACTTCTTATGTTCACAGCCAGGTGACAAGTTTTGTTTACGCTGCTTCCACTTATCAGCCAACTGGTGGCATTATAAGGAATAATGCTGAAGCAGATGCAAAATTAGAACAGGCAAATTCAGATGCTATCGCTGCCTCTGCCGAATATGCAGCTTATACTCCTAATATTATTTTAGGGAATGTTACCGGTAATCAAACAATAAACAGTGTTGCTAACAATACAGTAGTGCAAATGGCATCGCTGAACTATAATTCAAAAATTTTGAATTTAGTTGGTACAGCCGGACTTGATGACGGATTTATTATTAACGTATCTGGTAATTTCGATTTTTCTCAAAGCGAAATTAAACTTACCAATGTAAGGCCAGAGAGGGTAATTTTTAATTTTCCCAATGCTTCAAATATTACCGTAAATAAAGCTTCCAATATTTTTAACGGAACTATTTTAGCACCTGTTGGCAATGTAATTTATCATAACCCGGCCACTTTTAACGGGGCTATCATTGCATTAAACATAGCTGTACATTCCGATTTTAATTTAACACAGAAGCCCTTTTGTATTGGTAACTGATAACAATTTATAATGCGCTTACAACTATAATTGATTTTAAATGCAGCAGGTTAATGTAAAAAACCTGCTGCTTTTTTTTAAAATTTATTCTTCCTCCAGGTGCAAGGCTAAAGTTATTTGATATGGTGCCACCACCTTTCGGAAATACAGGGTTCCAGTCTATTTATGCACCAGCCCCTATCTTTTTTGTAAAGTTATAATCGAACCTTGGACCAACATTCCAGTTAAAATAACTATCCTAATTACTCATAGTTCCATATTTACTTGTAAGGTTTAGCGGTCCGCCCAGTGCATGAAAGGAGAATGTAAAACAGTCAATGAATGCCGCACTGTTAAAGGGAACATAAGTAGGACAGGCAAGAATATTAAGTTTTGTGTAGTCAACATTGCTCATTGTGCCGGCGTTATAACTAACCTGTGAAGTGAGGCCAATTTTAAGAGTAAAAAATCTTGTATAATTTTAAAGTCCGCCATAGGGTTAAATTTATTGTTATCATCTTCACGTATTAATGAAGGGCCAATAAATAAAACATTTCTGGGATAGCTGTTGTCGCAGCTTGTTTTTGAAGGTCCATCAAAATCAAAACGTTTATATTTATTCCAGGGGATAATATTATCCACTAATGGATTTTCAAAGTTACCGGCAGTTGGATTGTAATATTCCCTGTAATCATAACCGTTCTTGATTCCATTGTCTGTTTGGTATCGGCAAGGGTAATCATACTTAGTGGCAAAGAAGTGAACCTAGGCCTTTGGGCATGAATAAAATTGTTCGAAAATAAAAAAACAGCAGGCATATCAGATAATACTGTTTGCTGAAAATCTTCTTTAAATTTATCATAACAATATATTTAAATGATGAAAGAGTAGTTTGATAAATAGTCTTCATACTTCAACATCATTAAACACAGCGAAATCAAAGGGAACAACTGAATGCAGTTGTTTTAAAAAAATAAAATATTCCTGAAACCAAAAATTATTGCGGCTTTTTTATATTTCAGCTAAAATAAGAAGGCCCAAATGATTATTGGAGCTGTTAAAACATTCTATTACAACTGGATTCAGACTAAGAGAATTTTCCTAACTTCCCAGCATGAAACATTTTAAGTTTTATAGTAAAGAAGATATTTTATCACTTACCAAAGTTCGCCGCTTTGAAACAAAGCTCGGTGAAAGGCTGCAATATTTAAAGGCAGACAGTGAGTGGCCAGAAGTGTTGCAGCAATCAACTGCAAAATATGTGGTAGTTGGTATTCCAGAAGATATTGGCGTTAAAGCAAACTATGGTGTTGGCGGTACTGATACTGCATGGCTTTCGTTTCTTTCTTCCTTTTTAAATGTTCGCAGCAATGATTTTTTAACAGGTGAAAATATCCTGCTGCTTGGCCATTTTGATTTTGGCGATATAAAATTTTTGATCGAAAACAATGCTTATAATCCCGATGAACTGATAGATGCTTACCGCCATGCAATCAACATCATTGATGAGGAGGTTGAGAATATGATGAAAGTGATTGCTTCCTGCAAAAAAATTCCTATCATTATTGGCGGTGGTCATAATAATGTATATCCAATTATTAAGGGTGTATCAAAAGGGTTGCACAAAGCAGAAGTTACGCCGCTGGCTCAAATCAACTGCATCAACCTGGATGCTCATGCAGATTATACTGCAGCAGCAGGAAGACACAGCGGCAATGGCTTTAAATATGCTGAGGAAGATGGCTACCTGGGAAAATATTGTATTGTTGGCCTGCATGAAAATTACGTGTCGCAAAATGTACTGATGGATATTCATAATAACCCTTTTATTGATTATATCAGTTACGAAGAAATATTTTTGCATGAAAGAAAGAATTTCATTCAGGCAGTTGCTCATGCAACCGGCTTTACCGAAGACTCTTTTACAGGAATAGATTTGGATCTGGATTGTATTGAAAATGTTTTAAGCAGTGCAGCCACACCTTGTGGCATTACATCACTTCAGGCAAGACAGTTTATCAATTTTACTGCTACCGATGCAAAAGTTGCTTACCTGCACATTTGCGAAGGCGCTACTCAATTAGCCGATGGAAGAAAAGATGAATCGACAGGGAAACTGATCAGTTATTTGGTAAGCGATTTTGTAAAAGCACATTCCGGAAGCTGAATTATTTGAGAAGCGTTTTTAATTCGGCCTCGCTAACTGTAAGCAGTTTTACTTTTGGCAATCGCTTGGTAAGTTCTCTCCAGTTGGCATCCTGCTTATAAATTTTCTGCAACATTACTGCCGCATCTTTTACCTTTTTATTATTGGCAAGTGTTATGGCAGTCCAGTATTGCATTTCTAAATTTTCCGGAAATAATTTCATGGCTGCGCCATATTCTTCCATTGCAAGTTTCATGTTATTCTTTTCGGTGGCTAAGTCGCCATTGTTCATGTGTTCATAAGCCCTGTATAATTTCAACAGCCTGTCTAACTCAATTAAAGGGAAATTATTATCATCAACTCTTAAATCAATCAATCGTTCATCCCAGGGCTGGCCATTGCTTTTGCCGGCTACTACCAGTAATGCAGCCGACTGTTTTCCACGAATATCTCCGCCAACAGCT
>JANNAM010000074.1:0-5029 GCA_031384415.1 Bacteroidota bacterium | reverse complement strand
AAAATATATGAATGCTGATATAGACGACAATCATCACAAATATATAAGGCAGCATCCAGGTAAAAAGTGTAAAGGTTGTTTCATTAAAACTTCCCTCCACAATTTTTACAATGCCTTTACCATTCAAAGAAGGATGACGTGGTAATAATATTTGCAAAAAATTCCAGCCAAAATGAATGCCCGTGGGCAGAGCCAGGTTGTTGGTTTTTATATAAGCCAGTCCAAAAAGCAGGGCGCCAATACCAGTGGTAAACATGGTGGCCATTGCTTCGCTAAAGGGCATATAGCCCATATGCATCAAGCCAAAAAAAACAGCCATGATAATTTGCGCCGGCCATACCCCATATTTTTTCAGCAACAATTGAAAAGGGTAACCACGAAATATAAGTTCCTGCGAATAAGCCGAAGCCAGTACGTTTAACAGCAACACAACGATTGTGCTCCATGGCAAGGGTGTATTTTGCCAGTGAAAACCGGTTTGCCATTTAATAAAAAATACAGTGCCAATAAGCATCAACATCCCCATGATTGTTCCGGTAAGCAACTGTAACCAATGCTTTGTTGATTGTGGCCGCCATCCAATTGTATCCAGCTTGCGTGCTTCTACATAAAGGATGAATTTTGTAAAAAGAATAACTGCAGCGCAGAGTAAAAGATTTACCGCCATCTCTCCCAACGGCCCGGCAAACTGTACAAGAAAGAGTAACAAAAAATTGCCTCCAAGAAATATGCAAACCCGTATAAATGGATGCAGTTTAAGATAGCCATGCCGCAAATTTTTTATCATACAATAATTTCTAATTCCATTACATACAAAGCTTTATTTTTATATCCTTTAATTCACAATGCCTACTTATTTATTCCATTGTAATTTTTACCAACCCCGCTTCCAGCTTGCGTGTAAAAGGGATAATAATGCCTTTCTGCGGAATAACCTGTGCCTTAGGCAATAAATAATCATTCCTGTCCATCACCTTTAAATCTGTAAATAGCAATTGATGTGTATCATTCGTATTTACTAATAATAAACCCCTGCTTTTTTTGACAAATTGCTGTTCAAGCATCAAATATTCTTTTTTGTTAAAAGCAAAACGAATAAACTTATCAGGCTTAATGGTATAAGAGTCTTTGGCATTAGACATAAGACTGTCAGCGGCAATCATAAAATCTGAATCAAGCAATGAAAACCGGATGCCTTGTCTTTGGCTCCCCGAACTAAGATTAGAACCTGTCAGATTAGTTCTTCGAAGTAACCTGTTATTATCATAAATGTTTTGAGCATTACTGTCAGGTCTTGTAAGATCCTGGTATAGCGTATTATTATTTTCATACTCTTTGTTATAAGCCTGCTCTCTTGCTATTCTTAGATTTATCCAGGAAGTATGTCCTTCAATAAGTAAAAAATTAGTGGAGATATTTTTTATAAACTGCGATTTTAAAATTGCAAATGGCACCTGTTCAGAAAGGATTCTATTCATCCTGCTTAGAAAAACAAATTGCTTTGGATTATAGGAAGCACCAGGCTGAGAAAGCAGGGAGGATACAGTTACAGTTGAATCTGCGATATTAAAACTGATGGCAGACTGAGAATAAATATATCCTGAGCTTGAAAATGTATTGGTAATTGTATACCCGGTAGCAAGATTTACTTTCATTAGTTCAAGCGATGTGCCACTTCGCAAAGTTTTTAATACAAGTAAATATCTCCCGAAAACTAAGATTTCCTGTTGCAATTTTTCTTCATCTCTGTTAAAATCATACAAAACTTTATGTGTAAATATTACATTCAGCAAACTATCAGTTTGCACCATAATGACGGTGCTTTTTTCAATATTCTCAAGATCTGTATGATATACCATCCACAAATGTTCCTGGCTGGCAATAAGCTGAAAGCCTAATTTAATATTGTGTGATTGTGATGCCAATAGTTGTTGGAAGGAAGAGGAGAAATCGGTAAAATTTCCATCGCCGTCAATTTTCCAGAACAAGTGTTTATTACTTAACCAGGGATGAATGTAGAGGTAATAATAATTATCGAAAGGAATAATTCTTATTTGCGATTTTTCAGGAAACTTAAATGGCATCTTTATTTTCCCCCGAAATTCAAGGCCGGCATTAAAAATGTATAGTTCAGGATTTTCGTTTTTACTAAAACTTAACAGGTGATGGTTGCCAGCAATGTTGGCCACCATTTGCAAGTGATCAGGATTATCAATAAATACATTTTCATTGCTGTATTGAATTTTTTGCGACAAAGCTTTATTACCATAAAAAAACAATAATACCATACAGGCAAAAAAGAGGAAAAATATTTTTACCGCTTTACATTTCATGCAGGCAATGTTTTAATTGAAGAACACAATGATAACTAAAAGCTAAATGCAGTATTACTTTAATTTTGTTTTAAACCAAATCATTCCCCAATAATTTTAAACAGAAAGCATGTTCACATGGTTTCTGTGATGGCAATGTTACTTTCAGGCCTTCACCATCTCTTGTAAAATTTACTTTACCGTAGCCAAGCAGTTCTACATTTTGGATACTGCCAATTTTTCGTGCACTGGTTGTTGCCAATGGTTTAATAACAATTTGAGTGTCGGCAGGCCAACCCATAAAAAACGCATACAGTGTTTTACCTTTGGTTGTAAAACGGGTATCTTCAAAACTAAAATCTTTACGGTTTTTTTCGTTGAATTGCAGGTTATCAAAAACAGCGCCCTTATCACCTTTAGTAATTTCTGATTGTGGCCCGGCACCAAAAATTTTCCAGGGCCGGGTTGCATAAATGGCTTCGCAGTTTATCGTCATCCATTGAGTAATTCCATCCAGCACGGCCAACTCATCGCTGTCGGGCATGCCGCTTGCTGGCAAAGGAATGTTGAGCATTAAATTTCCGTTGCGGCTTACAATATCAATCAGTAAATCAATGACTGTTTTGGCCGTTTTATATTTACCCACACGGCTTTTATTGTAATGCCAGTCGCCAATGCAGGTATCGGTTTGCCAGGGCCTGGGCCAGATGCTATCCACCACGCCACGCTCTACATCGTACACACAAATACCGGTTTCACCATCAGTATCCTCGGGCCTTTTACTGTTATACACGGCCTGTGTTTTACCGTCATGTTTTGCTGCATTTGTATTGTATAAATGCGCCAGTAATTTAAGCCTATGCTCTTCAAAAGGCAGGTGGCCATCGCAGTACAATAAATCGGGTTCGTATTTATCCACCAGGTCTTTCATCCTGTGGAACCAATGTTTTTTCCATGCTTCCGGTATCCAGTTTTCATTCCAGTCCAAACGCTTATTAAATACCTGTTCGCATTTTCCGTAGAGGCCAAAATTTTTCGGATCGGCACCGTCATAAGCTATGCCGGCAAAGGGGCCATCTTTATCAGCACCTTTACTGCTGCTAAACCATTTGTACGAAATCCATAAATGATCGCTGATGCCAAATTTCAGATCATGCTTTTTTGCGGCCTTTGCAAATGCCCCAACAATATCTATTTTAGGCCCCATGTTTACCGAATTCCATTTGTTGTGCTTAGAATTCCACAAGTCAAAATTATCGTGATGCACACCCATGCTCATAAAATATTTTGCTCCCGCCTTTTTGTATAAGCCCAGCAAATAATCCGCATCAAATTTTTCTGCCTTCCACAAAGGAATGGTATCCTTATAACCAAATTTAGACTGATGCCCGTATTTTTCCTGGTGATATTTATACTGCCGTTGCCCCTGTATATACATATTACGGGCATACCAGTCGCCAGCCTCAATGGCGCTCTGGGGTCCCCAGTGCGCCCATATCCCAAACTTGGCATCTCTAAACCAATCTGGAATTTCATAACCTTTTAATGAAGTCCTTGTTGCGACAAACGTTCCTTCACCAGCAATATTTTTTTTGCTGTCAACATTATTTTCATTTTCAACACCAATGCTTTTTGCTAAAGCGAAAGCCGGGTTTAAATGCAGGGCCGGAATACCCAATGTGAGGCTTTTTAAAATCTTTCTTCTGGAGATGGACATAGCATAATCGTTTTAAGGTTTATAAATTTCTGCAAGCAGGATAAGTATCTCCAATTTACATTGCTTTTACATCTTCCTTATATGTTTCAATAATTATAAAACCGAAAACGATTTCGCTTTTATAAGATATAGCTCCGTGTTTTAATCCAACGCATTCACGGTTACTATTCCACCCAATCCTGCTTTTTGCCCTTTCTCTGTTTCAATCAGCACATTTAATTTTTGTTCGTTGGGGGATGCAGGAAACGGAACAACCATATCAGCAGCTTCAACACTTGTTTTTGTTGCAACTAATTTTTTATCAATCCATATTTCTGCCTTTCCGGTTACTGCCTTCAATATTAATTTACCACCGTTCTTTCTTTGTGCAGCAAAAGGTTTAAAGCTGGTACGGTAGGTAGCAAAGCTGCCATCGGCAAAGGTTTGCAACTGGTTACCACGAAACGGTTGCCAGGTATTTTGATCGTAACTGGCCAATTCTATATTGGGGTCGGGCCTGGTTGTTGAAAATGGCGAAACCCGCCATCTATCCAAAACCAAAAAAGGATTGGCAATGGCAACCACCGGTATTTGCACCGTGTCTTTTACATTGATGGTAATTGTTGCCGGTTTAAGATTACCGGATTTTGCAGTGAGCGTTAACGGACCCGAACTGTTTGCCTTGCTTTGCAAAATAACCTGTGCCAAACCATTGTATAAACTGCGCTTGTTTCCCTTATCTGGTTCGTGGCAGTTGGCATCGCCATTGCCCAGGCCAATGATATTTCCTGCACCCGTTACTTCAAATTCAATTGGAAGATTGGCAGTTTCTACCGGGCGGCCTTTTGCATCCAACACCCTTACTGTTACCGGCACCGCATCTCCCCCATCTCCCACAATTGTTTTTCTATCAGGTATCAATTCAATACTTACAGGCTCAGTAGTTGTCTCCACTTTAAAACGTGAAACTTCTTTGCCTTTTACAAAACCAACTGCTTCTAATTTGCCGGGCTGATAAGGA
>JANNAM010000066.1:0-12548 GCA_031384415.1 Bacteroidota bacterium | reverse complement strand
CCAATTTCCAACGCAGGCACCGATGCAATGGCCTGTAAGTGGCAACAAATACCAATTGGCACAACGCCAAATGCATCATACACTTATTTGTGGAGTCCGCCGGGATTGGTAAGTAATCCAACATTGTCAAATCCAACAGGCTTCATAACAGCTTATGGCCCCCCAACAGAATTTATTGTAACTACTACCGAACCTTCAACAGGCTGTTTTTCTTTCGATACTGTCCTTATTACTCCAAAGCCGGTAGATACTTCATTACAAGTTACCGGTAAAACAGATTATTGTTTGGGCGAACCTTTCTCAACAATTTTAAGTATTAACAATACCAGTTCAGCAGTTCAGTGGTTCGACAACAATACAGCTTTAAACGGCGCAAACAATACCAGTTATATTCCCTCAACTACCGGTGATTATTGGGCAAGGTATACCCAGCTTGGATGTACTGATACAACAAGAAGTGTACACTTCGATGTTTTTCCGCTGCCTGTTGCCGATTTCAGCATTAATAAAGATACTCAGTGTGTAAGCAGTAATTCCTTTGCCTTTACCAATAACTCTTCCATCAGCGATGGCACCAGCCTTTCTTACCTCTGGACTTTAGGAGATGGCACATCATCGGTTGCTGCAAGCCCTGTAAAGAATTATCCCGGCAAAGGAACTTACTCAATAAAATTACTGGCAACTTCCATCCATGGTTGTAAAGACAGTTTATCAGACATCGTTTATGTAATGCCAAATGTGAACCCCGCTTTTGAATTTGCCAAAGCCTGCACCAACAGGCCAACAAATTTTTCTAACCTGACAAATGAAAACGGCAGTCCACTGGTAAAATATGCCTGGGATTTTGGCAACAACACTTCCTCCATTTTAAAAACTCCTGTGCCATTTATGTACGATAGTGTGGGCACTTATAAAGTTTCATTAACTGCCACTGCACTGGGTTGCGAAGCAAATGCCCTAACGCTGGTGAAAGATATTAGGGTAAATGCAATAAGAAAAGGAATTACTTACCCGTCGCAAACAGTTTCGTTAAGCATCAATAAATTAATATGGGCATTGTTCGACAGCGCCGGAGCTTCATATAGCTGGAACCCCGCCCTGCAACTGAACAATTCAAAAATAAAAGCGCCTAACTTTTTTGCAGTAAACGATGTGAAGTATATCATTACCATTACCGATAAAAATACCTGCATTGCCAATGATACCCTTCAAATGCTGGTATTAAAAAAACCAGGATGGTATTTGCCCAATGCTTTTACGCCTAATGGCGATGGCCTGAATGATATTGTAAGGCCTTATCTTATTGGAATGAAAGGATTAACCAAGTTCAGCATCTACAACCGGCTGGGCAATCTTGTTTTCAGCAGCGTTCGTGAAGGCGAAGGCTGGGACGGAACTTATAAAGGAAGAAAACTCGACAGCGGTGCTTATGTATGGATACTGGAATATGTTGACACTACTGATAAAAAAGTTACCCAAAAAGGAAATTTGATGCTGATACGCTAACCTATCAGGTTTGCAGCATAGCTTTAGTATAGCAAACCTTATAGGTTTATGCAGGTTTAAAAAAACACCCAAAAACCAACACACTCCATGCCCCAAATACAAATCCGCAAAGCAGTAAAAGAAGATTGCCAAAGAATGATGGAACTCATTCAGGAACTGGCGGTGTATGAAAAAGCGCCGAAGGCTGTAACGGTTGATTTCAATCATTTTGTAGAAAGTGGTTTTGGAGAAAAACCTGTTTGGTGGGCTTTTGTAGCCTCCACTATCTCTTCCGAAGGAGGGGCAATAACGAAGACAGAAGCGGAGATTGAAGCGCTTAATTCTTCCGCTACAATCTCCGGGATTTCCTCCCCCACGGGGGGAGATAGAGGGGGCCGTGAGGTCTTTGGTTTTGCTTTATGGTACGTTCGATACAGCACCTGGAAAGGCCAGCGCCTTTATTTAGAAGATTTATTAGTAACAGAAAAAATGAGGGGGCAGGGAATTGGCAAATTGCTGTTTGATAAACTAATTGAAGAATGCAAAGAAAAAAATTACAACGGCATGATGTGGCAGGTGCTGGACTGGAATGAACCGGCCATTAATTTTTATAAAAAATATCCCGAAGTACAATTTGACGAAGAGTGGGTAAATTGCAGTCTCAATTTTAGCATTTAATCTTTAGAATTTCCCCCAATTATGGCAGAAAAAATAACCATGGGCAGCAACGGCAAATTAAATGTGCCCAACAACCCCATTATCCCATTTATTGAAGGTGACGGCATTGGCCCGGAAATATGGAAAGTGGCACAAAAAGTATTTGATACAGCTGTGGCAAAAGCTTATAACGGTGAAAGAAAAATTGAATGGAAAGAAATGCTGGCCGGAGAAAAAGCATTTAAACAAACCGGCGAATGGCTGCCTGCCGAAACATTACAGACTGCAAAAGATTATATCGTTTCTATAAAAGGACCGCTAACTACGCCTATCGGCGGAGGGATTCGTTCATTGAATGTAGCCATGCGGCAGGACCTTGACCTGTTTGCCTGCGTACGCCCCGTTAAATGGTACAAGGGTGTTCCATCACCTGTTGTGCATCCGGAAAATGTGGACATGATTATTTTTAGAGAAAACACCGAAGATATTTATGCAGGCATTGAGTGGAAAGCAGGTTCAGCAGAAGCACAAAAGTTTGAGAAATTTTTGATAGAAGAAATGGGTGTGAAGAATATTCGTTTTCCGGGTGATAGCAGCTATGGCGTAAAACCGGTTTCATGTGAAGGAAGCAAAAGGTTGGTGAGAGCGGCCATTAAACATGCACTGGAAAATAATCTTCCATCAGTTTCTCTTGTACACAAAGGAAACATCATGAAATTTACCGAAGGCGGTTTTAAAACCTGGGGTTACGAAGTGGCCCGCCAGGAGTTTGGCGATAAAACCTTTACCTGGGATGAATGGGATGAACTGAAAAAAGAACATGGCGAAGCACACGCCAACGAAGTGCAGCGCAAAGCACTGCACCAAGGTAAACTGCTGGTGAAAGATGTGATTGCCGATAATTTTTTGCAGCAGATACTGATTGCCCCAAAAGACTATTCGGTAGTGGCCACCCTAAACCTAAATGGTGATTACATTTCGGATGCATTGGCCGCAGAAGTAGGCGGAATAGGCATTGCGCCGGGTGCTAATATTAATTACAACACCGGCTATGCAGTGTTTGAAGCTACCCATGGCACTGCACCAAAATTTGCCGGCACCAACAGTATGAATCCATCCTCGGTTATTTTAAGCGGCTGCATGATGCTTGAATATATTGGCTGGAAAGAAACTTCGGATATGATAGAATCAGCTTTGGAGGCTACCATCATGCGTAAACAGGTAACTATTGATTTTTATAACCTGATGACTGGTGCCACTCTTTTAAAAACAACTGAATTTGGCGATGCACTTATTGAGAACATGGGTTCAGTAATCACCGATTTTCAATTGAAGAAATCAACAGGCTTGTAAAAGATTTTCCACTATCGCTCAGAAAATAATACTTTCGCAAAAAGCAAATTAATAATTAACATGGCAAAAATCAAAGTTGACAATCCCGTTGTAGAATTAGACGGCGATGAAATGACACGTATCATCTGGAAATTTATTAAAGACAAACTTATTCTTCCTTACTTAGATGTTCCCATTCAGTATTACGATCTGGGAATGGAATACAGGGACGAAACCAACGACCAGGTTACAGTTGATGCCGCCAATGCCATCAAAGCCTGCGGTGTGGGTATTAAATGCGCCACCATCACACCCGACGAAGCAAGGGTAAAAGAATTTAACCTGAAACAAATGTGGAAGAGCCCCAACGGAACAATCCGTAATATTTTAGATGGCACTGTTTTCAGGGAACCCATTGTGATGAGCAATGTGCCACGCCTTGTTACCAACTGGACGGCACCCATCATTGTTGGGCGCCATGCTTTTGGCGACCAGTACCGGGCAACTGATACAGTAATAAAAGGCAAAGGAAAACTCACCATGACTTTTACACCAGAAGGCGGTGGCGATGCTCAAACATTTGAAGTGTACAATTATAAAGGTGATGGTGTTGCATTGTGCATGTACAATACCGATGAAAGTATTTATGGTTTTGCAAGAAGCTGTTTTAACATGGCGCTGAGCAAAAAATGGCCATTGTATCTTTCTACAAAAAATACCATCTTAAAAAAATACGACGGACGTTTTAAAGATATTTTTGAAGAAGTGTACCAGAATGAATTTAAAACTGCTTACGATACAGCAGGCATTACATACGAACACCGCCTGATTGATGACATGGTGGCCAGTGCATTAAAATGGAATGGCAATTTTGTGTGGGCATGTAAAAACTATGATGGCGATGTACAAAGCGATACAGTTGCACAGGGTTTTGGTTCATTGGGGTTAATGACTTCGGTTTTAGTAACGCCTGACGGCAAAACAATGGAAGCTGAAGCTGCTCATGGTACTGTAACAAGACATTATCGTGAACACCAGGCAGGCAAACCAACTTCTACCAATCCAATAGCCAGCATTTTTGCATGGACAAGAGGTTTGGCTTTCCGTGGTAAATTAGATAACAACCAGGCGCTGATAGATTTTTGTTTAGCATTGGAAGCTGTGTGTATTGAAACGGTTGAAAGCGGCAAGATGACAAAAGATTTAGCCGTTTGTATTCATGGCAATAAAGTAAACCATGGCGACCACTATTTATATACCGAAGAGTTTTTGGATGCGATAGATGAAAATTTGAAGAAGAAGATGGGAATGTAATTGATAACTGATAATTAAATAAGTAATAATTGAGCGTCTCAGAAATGAGACGTTTTTTATTTTCATAAATTCCCATTCAAATAATTCTGCAGATCTGCATCTGTTTTCACCAGCACATCTCTTGCTTTGCTTCCCTGGTTGGGGCCAACAATTCCTGCAGCTTCTAACTGGTCCATCAAACGGCCGGCACGGTTGTAACCGAGTTTCATGCGGCGTTGTAATAAAGAAGTGCTGCCCATCTGACTGCTTACAATCAGTCTTGCAGCATCATCAAACAACGGGTCTTTTTCACTCAAGTCAAAACCTTTTGCTTCCATTTCTTTTTCATCCACATATTCGGGCAGTAAAAAAGGCTGGGGATAACCACGCTGGTCGCCAATAAAGCTGTTTATCTTATCCACTTCGGGTGTATCCACAAAAGCACATTGCAGTCTCACCAAATCGCCATTGTAGCTGATAAGCATATCGCCTTTGCCAATTAATTGCTCAGCGCCGCCGGTGTCTAAAATAGTGCGGCTGTCAATTTTAGAAGATACTTTAAATGCGATACGGGCCGGAAAATTTGCTTTGATGGTACCGGTAATGATGTTTACGCTTGGCCGCTGTGTGGCAATAATTAAATGGATGCCAACAGCCCTAGCTAACTGAGCAAGCCTTGCAATAGGCAATTCAATTTCTTTACCTGCTGTCATTATCAAATCGGCAAACTCATCTACTACTAAAACAATAAAGGGAAGAAACTGGTGGCCTTTTTCAGGGTTCAGTTTACGGGCAACAAATTTTTCGTTGTACTCTCTTATATTACGGCAGCCTGCTTCTTTTAATAAATCGTAGCGGTTGTCCATTTCAATACACAGGGCATTCAGTGTATGCACCACTTTTTTTGTATCAGTTATAATGGCGTCTTCTTCGCCGGGCAGTTTTGCAAGAAAATGATTTTCGATTGTTTTATAAATACTCAGCTCCACTTTTTTAGGATCAACCAACACAAACTTTAATTGCGACGGATGTTTTTTATACAACAGCGAAACAAGTATTGCATTTAACCCAACAGATTTTCCCTGTCCGGTAGCTCCCGCCATTAACAAATGCGGCATAGTAGTTAAATCAACAATGAAATTTTCGTTGTCAATTTTTTTACCAATGGCAATAGGAAGAGAGAAGTTATTGTTCTGGAATTTTTCGGACGCCAGCAATGTTTTCATACTCACCACCGTCTTTCTTGCATTAGGTACTTCAATACCAATGGTGCCCTTGCCCGGAATGGGCGCAATGATACGGATACCTAAAGCAGCAAGGCTTAAGGCAATATCATCTTCCAGGTTCTTTATTCTTGAAATACGAACTCCTGCTGCAGGAATAATTTCATATAAAGTAACTGTGGGACCAACTGTGGCAGAAATTTTCTGAATATGGATGTCGTAATTTTTTAGGGTGTTGATGATCTGGTTTTTATTATTCTCCAGCTCATTGGCATCCTGCACAATTTTTTCGCTGCCGTGGTTTTCCAGCAAATCGAGTGTGGGGTATTTATAATCCCGTAAATCCAAAATAGGATCGTAGGGTTTTGCATTGGGCAATTTAGAATTATTAATAACTGTCTTTTCTTCTTCAGTTATTTTTTCAGGCACTGTTTTAATTTCCAGTTCTAATGGATTGCCGGTATCTTTTTTTGAAGGCTTAATTTCCGGAATCAATTCCATTTTCTCTTCTTGTAAAATTTCATCCTTTAAAGGCAGAGCAGGAATTTCTTCCTTTTCAAATAAACTGATGTCATGATTCAGTTCTTTGTTTCCCTGGTCGGGTACAAATAATAATCCGCCATCGCCTTTTAATGAATTGCCTTTTGCATTTTCATCCACCGGCCATTCAACTTTTTCAGCAATGTTGTCACCTGCAATTGTTGCATTTACATTTTCATCCTGCTGAATAATATCTTTTTTAGAAGGAAGACTAAATACAGGATTGAAGCGCCAGATGATGTAAGACAATACTCCAACTGCCAACACACCAATGGTTCCAATTTCGCCAATGGTTTTATACATCCAGTTGCGGCTCATATCGCCAACAGCGCCGCCCCAGGGAAATGCTTTGCCATTCATTATTACCGAAGCCGCCACACTTATCAGCGGCAGGCCAACTACCAGGTATTTTATATTCCTTGAAACCGAAAATAATTTTTTACCAAAAAATAAATTGGCACCAATTACAAAAAAGAAAGTGCAGATAAGATAGGACGCAATGCCGAAACCTTTATAAATGAAGAAATGAGAAATGAAAGCGCCGAATGTGCCAAGCAGGTTGGTTACTTTGGCATCGGTGCCAAGCAAAAGATGGTAATCAAAATTTTTAACGGCACTCTGGTCTTCTTCCCAGGTAAATAAATAAGAAGTGAAAGCAACAAATAACAGAACTGCAAAAAGCAGGCAAATGCTTCCGGCAATTTTATGGGTGCGTTCGTCTTTCAGCAGTTGTTTAACATCTGTTGTTTCTTCTTTTTCCTGCTTCAGCCCGTCTTTTTCTGAAGCTTTTTGTTTTCCTGCTTTTTGTTTATTTGCCATCGGCTGCAAAGATATAGAAATCCAGTAGTGCAAATGCCTTCCTTAACCAGCCATGTAATTATATTGTCAGCAAATTTGTGTAAGTTTGATGATAAACGTACTGCTTTTGAGGAAGCTATTTCTTATACCCGTATTTTTTTTATTTCACTCTCTGGCAATTGCTCAAGTGCCATCCGATACCGCTGTTATAGATATTGACAGTGTTAAAACATATATCAGAATATACGACAAATCGTTTTTATTCATTGACAGTGTAACCAAAACACCCATCAGCAAAATAACTGAACAAAAATTTGTTCCTTTTTTATCTTTTAAAAAAAGAAGGCCGGTTCCCTTTCATCTTATTACCAAACCGGCTTACATAAGTTTTACTATTTACAACAGCAAGCCGGTTGCCGACAGCATTTGCTTTTTCCCTGGTTTTTTATTTACAGAAATAGACCTGTACAAAAAAACCGGCAACGGAACGCTGGAAAAAATAAACACCTGGGGCACTGCTTCGGGCTATCCTAGTTTTTCAATGGGGCCAAATGAAACCATAGAAGTTGTTGCCCGGCTAATAATGTGCAAAAACGATTTTATTGCCCTGACACCGTTTTTAATTTCAAAAAAATACCTGGATACCTACCAAAGAATTGACCTTCACCAATATGAGGATATCAGAACAACCGGTTTTATTTTAAGCGGCTTGCTGGCTATGATGATTTTATTTACGGCAGCTAATTTTTTCCTTACCGGTAAAAAAGAATTTTTGTATTACTGTATTTATTCACTCTGCACTTTCTTTCTGATTTTTTTCTACGCCTATTTTTACAAACAACCTGGCAGAATCAACAGTTATTTTTTAGGGTATTTCGATTTCTTTTTCCTGCTGGCGGGAACAATTTTCTACATTGCTTTTACAAGAAGTTTTTTGGATACTAAAAGACATTACAAGTCGCTGGATAAGCTTTTCAGGATTGAAGAATGGTTTTTAACCATCCTGCTGCTCATCTACACAATACTTCATTATTTTACTGACTACTTCTGGCTGGAGAATATGATTGAAATAAGTATGAAATTTATTGCGCTGGCAATAGGGGTAGTGTATGTAGTTGTTGCCCTGTCAAAAAGAAGAAAGTTATTAAATTACCTGGCTATTGGAAATGGATTGTTGATTTTTTTCTCCTGTGTGTCACTAGTAATGATACTGATAAAATACCCAATGAGTTCTGTTTTAACCGCTGCTTTGTTTTATTACGAAGCAGGGCTGATACTGGGGCTTGTATTTTTCCTTATTGGGCTGGTATATAAAAACAGGATGGAACTGATTGAAAAAATAAAAGTGGAGGAAGCCATGAAACTGGAGGCAAAAAAACAGGAATTTGAAAACCAGTTAAACGTTTTTAAAGCCCAGCAGGAGGAGCGGAACCGCATCAGTGCCGATATGCATGACGATTTGGGGGCAGGTATGACTGCTATCAGGCTTTACAGCGAACTGGCAAAAGATAAAATTAAAGGCCAGGACATACCCGAGATAAACAAAATTTCTTCTTCGGCTGATGAGCTGCTGAATAAAATGAATGCAATCATCTGGAGCATGAGCAGCTCCAACGATTCGCTGGGCAATATGGTGGCTTATATACGCAGTTATGCAATTGAATATTTTGACGAAACAGGCATACGCTGCACCATAAATTTGCCCGATGCAATCCCGGAAATGGAAGTAAACGGTGAAATAAGAAGAAACGTTTTTCTGGTGGTGAAAGAAGCTTTGAATAATGCATTGAAACATTCCAATGCCACACAGGTAAGCATTACTTTCACCATCAATGAAAAACTGCTGCAGCTTTTTATACAGGACAATGGCAAGGGAATTGACATGGAAAACCTGCGGCAGTTTGGCAATGGCTTAAAGAACATGAAAAAAAGAATGGACGATGTAAGAATTGGTTTTGCTATAGAAAATAAAAACGGCACATTAATTACCTTAACGAGAACTTTAAGGAATTAATTTTTTTTTTGCAACTGCAACTGCAACTGCTATTAATACCCAGCCCACAATAAAAGCAACGCCGCCCAATGGAGTAATGGCCCCCACCCATTTTAATCGGGTTATATTTTGTGCCTGTAAATATGTTAGCAAATAGAGAGAGCCGCTGAATAATATTATTCCTGCTATGAATAACCTGCCTGCCCACAACATTAATTTACCGGGAAAGTTTTGATACAAAACCGCTACGGCCAGCAAAGCAAACATGTGATAGAACTGGTAGCGTACTGCTGTTTCAAAAACTGCCAGCGCTTTTTCATCAATCATTGTTTTTAAAGCATGAGCACCAAATGCACCCAAAGCAACTGATAAAGTGCCAATAACTGAAGCAGTAATAAGAAATTTTTTGTGCATGAAGATGGTTTGGGGGTTTAGGGGTTTAGGGGTTTAGAAGTTTAGATAGTGTTTTATCATTTAATTCTTTTGTATCCAGAATGATTTTTGCCTGGCTGTAAAATGGTTCTCTTTCTTTTAGTTTTTGTTCAATAAAAAAAAGCAGTTCGGCCTTATTGAGATTTTTAATCAGAGGGCGACTGTTTTGTTCGCTTAAAACACGTTCTAAAATTTGGTTGGCATTAGCCTTAAGGTAAATGGTTGTTCCGTTCTCATTCATCCATTTTATATTATCATTAAAACATGCAGCGCCGCCGCCGCAGGCAAGAATGAAATTTTCTTTATTGCTAAAAGTTGAAAGCATTGCAGTTTCCTGCTGCCGGAAGTAAGCTTCGCCATTTTCTTCAAATATTTTTGTGACTGATTTTTTTTCCTGCTCTTCTATCAAAGCATCTAAATCAAAAAAAGAAAGTTTGCCGGCTTCGGCCCATAGTTTGCCCCAATAAGTTTTGCCGCTGCCCATAAAACCGATGAGAAAGATTTTCATTGTTGCCACTAATTACACGAATTTACACGAATATAGATTCTGTAATAAAATCTTCCCGATAATCTTCGCTGGTATATATGCTACGGTAAGTTCCCTTTTAGGAGGCGGAGGGGTTATTTCTTCTTTTTAAAATCTCCCCTCTTCCACGCCTTAATAAATTCGGCCCAGGCAAAGGGATTGAAGATATTTTGTGGAGGCGCCTGCCCTGCATAATAAGCTTTGTTGGCATTTTGCCGCAGGTAATAATTCCCTGCTTCCCTGCCATCGGATGGTAAAGTAGAAAGTAAAATGCGCCTGGTAGCTTCGTCGGTATTTTTCCGGGCTGTTGTAAGGTTATCGTCGGGGACTGTGGTATTTATAAAATCCCGTTCAAACTGCATTCGGGATGGGCGGGGTTTTAAAATAGTGGCTGCAAGGTAAATGGTGTCGGTTGTCATTAACTGGATAACACTGTGCTGGTTTCCTTCTAAATTTGCAGGTATGCTGATTGTTTTGGCTTTGTAACCAATGCTTGTAAACTCTACTTCATCGCCTTTTAAAACTACGATGCTGAATACGCCTTTGCTGTTGGTAACCGTTCCCCGGTTCTGGCCTTTTACTACCACACTCACACTTTCCAGGCCTTTCAGGCTGTCGGCAGTCATTACAATGCCATAGAGCTGAACCACTGAGTCTTTAAAAGATTCGAACTGTGCATGAGACTGCACAGGTTTAAAAAAACAGGTTATAAAAAATATCAGTAAAAATCTACGCATTGATAAAAGTTCAATAATGGCATTTGGTACAAGAGTGCGACGCAACAATGCTAAATTATTATTTAATGTTGGAAACAAAAAAATCAAAATGCAGTTCATCGCATCCATCTTCTCCATTTCCTTCCCTTTGGGGTTCCCAATTGGGAACGAACAAAGTTCAGGATGGGACTATTCCTTAATTAGTGAACAAAGTAAGGGCTTCAATGGTTAATTTTGCGTTTGCAAAAGGCTTTTTAACAAATAATTGAACGATGACTAACGAAGATATACTGAAGGCACTGAGTAATGTGCAGGAACCTGATTTAGGAAAAGATTTGGTGACGCTTAACATGGTAAAAGATATTGCCATTGATGGCAACAATGTTTCTTTTACCATTGTGCTTACCACACCGGCCTGCCCCATGAAAGATATGATGAGGATGGCGAGTGAAAATGCTGTGAAAATACTGGTGAACAAAGACGCCGTGGTGAAAGTAAATTTTACCAGCAACACCAGCAGCAACCGGAAAGATGCTAAAACAATTTTAGCTGGTGTAAAAAATATT
The DNA here is from genome assembly GCA_031384415.1 of Bacteroidota bacterium. Classification (GTDB taxonomy): domain Bacteria; phylum Bacteroidota; class Bacteroidia; order Chitinophagales; family Chitinophagaceae; genus Ferruginibacter. The sequence goes on along the minus strand of JANNAM010000066.1, from coordinate 987 downwards.
ATTGCTGTAGTGAGTGGCAAAGGCGGCGTTGGAAAAAGTACAGTGAGTGCCAACCTTGCTTTGGCGCTGGCGCATGGCGGTGCAAAAGTTGGGTTGATGGATGCTGATATTTACGGGCCCAGCCAGCATATTATGTTTGGCATCAGGGGCGAAAGGCCCATGATGACAGATGATGGAACTGGCAAAGGTTTGATTGTACCGATTGAAAAATTTGGCATCAAAGTAATGAGCATTGGTTTGCTGATTGATGAAAAGCAGGCGGTGGTTTGGCGTGGACCAATGGTGAGTACTGCCATCCGCCAGTTTGTGAGTGATGTGGACTGGGGCGAACTGGATTATTTAGTAATTGACATGCCACCCGGCACCGGCGATATTCATTTAACGATTGTGCAAACAGTTCCTGTAACAGGAGTAATTGTTGTTACTACGCCACAAACAGTGGCACTGGCCGATGCTAAAAAAGGAATTGCCATGTTTGGACAGGCACAATTAAAAGTTCCCGTAATTGGGTTGGTAGAAAACATGAGTTACTTTACTCCGGAAGAACTTCCTGAAAATAAATATTACATTTTTGGAAAAGACGGTGGTAAAAACTTAGCTGAAGAATTTGATATTCCTTTTCTGGGGCAGATACCGATTGTGCAAAGTATTCGTGAAGGCGGCGATATTGGGGTGCCGGTAATGGTAAGCGATGACCCTGTGAGTAAAAAAGCATTTGAAGATTTTGCCGGGAATGCTGTGAGGGGGATTGCGATGCAGAATGCAAATATGAGTAAAGAGAAAATAGCCGAAACAGTAGGCTGATGTCCGTGGGCAAATACCCACCCCAAGGTATTGCAAACTTTATTCCCGTTATGTATCTTTCGCTAAAGGTTTCTTTATGCGGATTATTTTTTTATCATTGATACTACTTTTTTCTGCACCGGTTTTTGCACAAACCAGGCCAGAAGCTGTTACAGCAATTAAAGCAATTTCAGAAGATGTGAC
>JANNAM010000047.1:0-15942 GCA_031384415.1 Bacteroidota bacterium | reverse complement strand
CCGTTATACTATCAGTGTAACGGTTGAGCAAATTGTAAGCGGATACTTTGCTGTTGGAATTAATGACTTTGATACTCTAGTTGCAAGTCTTAATTATTTGAGTAGTGTTCTTCAAGGTCGCAGTAGATCAAAAATGCAATCTTGGGAGTTCAGAGCAGGCAACACTACATTAAAGACTTCAAAAATACCTCGTGCCTATGGTGACGCTTATGATGTTGTTGCATCCTCTACATTTAATGAAGTGAAATCATTATTTCGGATAACAACTGAAAAAAATAATAAACGAAACTCTAATAGAATTGAAGAGTTAATGAAATACATTGAAAGGAATAGAACTGTTTTCAAAAGCGCTTATGAAATTACACCTAAATTTTATGAAGTTGTAGTTGTTAAAGAATGATGCCCTTCAGCCAAGTTCTTATGATCTCAAACCCAAAATTCTCCTCACTAAAAAAGTGCAAGCTTCAATCCTAAGAGTAGAGATAAAATGCCGAAGTCACAGTAGTAAAAAAGATGAGCATAGCTGTACGGCAGGAACGGGCTGTATTTGTTCCTGCCTTGATTTTTTGTTTCTTTTGTATCAAGACAAAAGAAAATAAAAACTGGCGTAGCCATTAAATATATAGTGATTCCATGTTGGTGAAAAACACCAACATAGGCGGAGATATTGGCGAAGATTGATTTCGAAGCAAACCGGTTGCAAAAAAAATGCGCCTCTCAAAGAGAAACGCAATTTATTGTTGAGCTGTTGAAGCTGTTAATTAAAACCTCACCCCTATCTTTCCAAAAAAGAAAGAACCGCCATGTCCCATCTGCACTGCTTCCCACATGCCGCCGGTTTCGGTGTTGGCTGCATCAACATGCGATGGATAAACATCAAAGATGTTGGCGCCGCCAACAGTGATGCTTACTTTATCGCCTGCCAGGAAGTTGAACGAAATATCAGTAGTTGTGTTGGGTTTAAAATGTTCAATATCATCTGCAAAGCTGATAATGTCAACCGCCGCAAAATTGGTAAACCTTACATTGGTGCTGAACTTGTTTATCTTATAATCGAAACTTAAACTCAGCTTGTGCGGTGGTGCCGAGGCCAGTAAAAAGTATTGCTCCCTTCTGCCATAATAAATATCTTCTTTGCCTGCCAGCGCCGCAGTGGTTTTAATCTGGTCTAATTTCATGTGGTTAAAATTGGCAGCGAAAGTAGTGTTTAATCTTCCGGCACCAATCCTGTGGCCATAAGTAGCAATGATATCAACACCGTTTGTTTTGGTATCTGCAGCATTGGTAAAAAATTGTGCAGCACCCACGTTAAGGTCGGTCAGTATCTGGCCAATCACATTATCGGTTTGGTCAAACAAACCAGTTAACACAATCCTGTCTTTTATATTCACACTGTAGCCATCAACAGTAATTGATAAATTTTTAATTGGCTTTGCCGTAAAACCAAAACTGGTGTTAACAGAAGTTTCCTGTTTTAACTGCGGAATACCAACTGCCTGAGCCAGTGCGCCGGAGTTGGGTGCAATTACAATTTCATAAATTTTTCCCTGGGCCACATTGGTAAAAGTAGAGCTGAAATGTATTTGCGGCAGCGAAGGCGCCCTGAAGCCGGTGCTTACAGAACCTCTTAATGCAAAATTGTCGGAATATTTTAACCGGGAAGCTAATTTAAAATTGGCTGTCCATCCAAAGTCGCTGTAGTTTTCGGCTCTTACAGCGCCGCTGAGCATAAAGCTTTTTGTTACATCCAGTTCGCCATCAACATAACCAGCCCAGTTAACCCTTCCTTTGTTGGTTTCATCTTTTGGCTGATAACCCGGAAAACCCTGTGAACCTCCGGGACGGAAAGTTGTATCGCTTCCGTTAATAGAAAAAACTACCGGGCCAAATTGTTTGTAAGAATTTAATTCGCCTGCAAATAATTTATACTGATCCTGCCTTACCTCAGTTCCAAAAGCAAGGTTGGCGCCTTTGGCCACTTTGTTAAATGCTTTGTTTGCATAAAAACCTATGCTGTGCTGCGCCAGTTGAAAACCGCCTGCATAAAAATGAGTGGGTGATGCTGCAAGCATTGATGCATTTAACGTTTTGTCAACGGAGTATTTAAACTGGTTACTGCCCAGTGTTGCATTAAAGTCTGTATTCCATCCATGGCACATGCTGCGTATGCCAAATGAAACACCCACATCAGTTATTTTAGACTGAATTTCGGGATTGAAACCATTTGGATAAATTGCTGTTACATTTCTGGCACTTCCTGCATCCCTGGTGTAAGCAAAAGCCCCGCCTTCTCGAAAAGCCACACCTCCAAAAGCATAAAAATTTGATTTCCCTTTTAAAGGAAAACCACTGTTGAAATAAAGGCTTGAATTGGTAATGGAGCCATCGCCGAATTTCTGGCGGTAATCATCGGGGTATAAAGTTGTAAAATTGGGACGGTAGGTTTTTTCTTTCTTCATAAAATCGCCGGTAAGATTAATGAACCCGTTGTCTTTTAATTTAAAACCATAATTCACATTTACATTCACCGTTAATCCGTCTGAGGTATTGCCTACTACTTTTCCTTTGTCAGAATCCAAAGACTTGCCACGGCCTGTTATAAATTCGCCAAAAGAAACATTGGCGCTGCCGGCATTTACCTGCGATTTCAAAATAATATTTATCACTCCTGCAATTGCATCCGAACCATACTGTGCGGCTGCACCGTCACGTAAAATTTCTATACGCTCAATAGATGCAGCAGGAATGGCATTCAAATCTGTTCCTGTATTGCCACGGCCACGGCTGCCAAATAAATTTACCAATGAAGACTGGTGCCAGCGTTTGCCGTTTACCAAAACCAATGTCTGGTCGGGCCCAAGCCCACGCAAAGTTGCCGGGTCAATATGATCGGCGCCATCGGCACCGCTTTGGCGGTTACTGTTAAAAGAGGGAGCAACGTATTGCAATATCTGGTTCAAATCAACCTGCCCCAAAGTGTTTGTCATTTTTGCCACGGGGATAATATCAACTGGCACTGGGGTTTCTGTTGCAGAGCGGCGCAGGCTTCTTGTGCCCACAATTTCCACAGCGCCCATGCTGATGGTAGAAGGGCTTAAAGTAACATCGGCAGCATTTCCTTTTACACTTACTTCCTGTTCTGTAAGGCCTGCACCTGAAAAAACCAACACAGGATCTGCTTTACTAACTTTTAAACTGTAGTTGCCATCTTTGTCGGTGGTGGTTCCGTTAGAAGTACCTTTTTCTTTAACGCTGGCACCTTCAACGGGCTGGTTATTTCGGTCAACAACTTTTCCGGTAACGGTTTGTGCATACGAAGCCGCTGTAAGAAACAGCATTGCCGCAAGGCAAGTGAATAGCTTTCTCATATTGGTAGTAGTTTTAGGTTTAAAGACTGGCTAAAGTTACAAAGATGTTACAGACAGGAAAATTTTTATTTTTTTGTAACCGGCAATTGTAAAAGGCTCAACATCGTCCCCGCCAGGGCGGGGCTCACTTCTACTTTTAAATATTACTGAACTTTTATAGAAGCGATGATATAAAGTGCTTTGATAAAAACTTAATTACGAATTGTTGTAAAAGTGAGGCCATTCTTTCATTTTATTAAAAGAAAAGATAACGAAACAAGTTCGCAACGATATTGAGTAAAAAAATATAGCTTAAAAAAATTACACTCTTGCCGGGTAAACCTCCAATGCCTTTTCCAAACAATCCATGGCTGCATTAATAGCATCCACATTTAAAACATACGCAAGGCGTACTTCATTTTTGCCGAGGCCTGGTGTACTGTAAAAACCAGTTGCTGGTGCCAGCATTACTGTTTTGTTATTGTAATTAAAATCTTCCAGCAGCCACTGGCAAAAATTATCGGCATCATCAATGGGCAGCTTTGCCATAGCATAAAAAGCGCCGCCTGGGTTGGGGCAAAAAACACCGGGAATGTTATTAAGCCGTTTTACAATGGTATCTCTTCTTAATTTATACTCGGCCTTGGTGGTGTCAAAATAATTATCGGGTAAATCCACCGCAGCTTCGCCCAGTATTTGAGCAAAGCTTGGCGGGCTTAATCTTGCCTGTGCAAATTTCATGGCGCTGTCAAGCAGGGTTTTGTTTTTTGTAACAAAAGCGCCAATGCGGCCGCCGCAGGCGCTGTATCTTTTGCTGATGGTATCCATGAGCACCACGTTTTCTTCAACACCATTTAAATGCATGGCGCTGGTATGTGTGCCTTCGTAACAAAATTCCCGGTAAGCTTCGTCGGCAAATAAAAAAAGATGGTGCTTCAAAATAATTTGCCTCAGTATTTCCATTTCCTCTTTGCTGTATAAATAACCAGTTGGATTATTGGGATTGCAGATTACTATTGCTTTTGTTTTGGGGGTAATTGCTTTTTCAAAATCTTCAATTGGTGGCAAAGCAAATCCATTTTCAATGCGGGAAGTAATTGGTTTTACCACCACTCCTGCAGCTATGGCAAATCCGTTGTAGTTAGCATAGAAAGGTTCTGGTATTATCACTTCATCTCCCGGGTCCATGCAGGCCATGAAGCCAAATAAAATGGCTTCGCTGCCGCCGGTGGTAACAATGATTTGCTCTGGCGTAACATTGATGCCCACTTTGCTATAGTACTGTACTAATTTTTTGCGGTAGCTTTCGTTGCCGGCGCTGTGGCTGTACTCCAGGACTTTAAAATCTGAATGACGAACGACATCTAAAATCTGGGGCGGCGTTTCGATATCGGGCTGGCCAATATTAAGATGATAGACTTTAATGCCTTTTTTTTTTGCAGCTTCTGCGTAAGGCACTAATTTTCTTATTGGTGATGGCGGCATTGCTTTGCCACGGTTGCTGATGGATAACATGCAGCAAAGATAAGGCGCTGGTTTATTTGAAAGTACCCACAATAAAAAACCTCTGCATTGTAATGCAGAGGCTTCGCTATAATTTACAAGTGATGCTTAGTTTGTTTTTGCAGTAGCAGGAGTTGTTGTTGTTTTCTTTGTTTTCTTAGATTTTTTAGATGTGGTTGCCTTAGGCTTTGCAGCAGTTGCGGCAGCAGCGGCAGCTTTTGCTTTTTCTTCAGCTTCTGCTTTTGCCTTGGCATCCAGCTCGGCCTGCACTTTTACAAAATCATCTGTGCTTACTACTTCGCCTTTTAATGTGATGCTTTTTACTTCATCCACCCCGGCAAATTTTACAGTTAAATGTTTTTCAAAAACACCAATTCCTGCAGCATTATAAGTGGCATTGATAAAGCCGGTTTTGCCTGCGCTTATTGGCTCTTTGGTATAATCAGATATTGTGCAGCCGCAAGTTGGGCTTGCCTGCTCAATTATCAACGGCTCAGCGGTAATATTGTTTACTATGAATTTTGCAGTGGTGGGGCTGCCTTGTTTTATTTTGCCAAGGTCAATGGTTTCGTTTTCAAATTTTGCTACACTGTTTGCAGTTTTTTGTGCAAACAATACTCCTGAAAATGCTAATACAGCTACTGATAAAATGATTTTTTTCATTGTGATGTTTTTTTATTTTTTAGTTATTTTTTAAATCGTTGGTGGCTTTATTTTCCGGTGCACTTGCGGCGGGGGTTTGCCAAACTTCGCCTTTAATAGTTATTTGTTTTGTATTTGTACCATTGTAAGTAATGGTAATAAATTTTGTAAACACTCCTGCTGCGGCCGCATTGTATCCAACGGTTATTTTTGAACTTCCGCCCGGGGCAACTGGTTTATCATGTTCCCATTCTGGTGTGGTGCATCCGCAACTTGCCTGAACATTTGCAATTCTTAAAGAATCTTTACCGCTGTTCTGAACCCAAAAAACGTGGGTTACGGGTTTGCCCTGAGGTATTTTGCCAAAATCAAACTCTGTTTCTTTTAAAGCAAGTGATTCATCGGCAACCGGGGTTGCAGGAACCGTTTTTGTTTCAGCAGGTGTTGTTTTGGTAATTCCTTTTTCTATTGGCTTAACAATTACCGGGGTTTGCTGTGCATTTACAGCAAAAGCAAAAAGAACCGCAGTAACAAGAGTAAATATTTTTTTCATGCTATTCTTATTTTCAATTATTTAGCCAAAGATACTAAAACGATTAATTCAACCAGTAATTGTTGGCAGGTTTATAGTTTTTTAACAAAGCTGCCCGTTTAATTTATATTTTTGCCATACACTGCCATTTTTATGGATACAATCACAACCGGCGATGCTGCTTTACAGGATAAATTAAGTTTCGACAATTTTCGCAATGAAGTGTTGAAAGATTACCGTATTGCCTGCGAAAGCAGGGAAACCAGCCTGCTTGGCCGCAAAGAAGTGCTTACCGGCAAGGCAAAGTTTGGCATTTTTGGCGATGGCAAAGAAGTAGCCCAGGTGGCAATGGCCAAGTTTTTTAAACCCGGCGATTTCAGAAGTGGCTATTACCGTGACCAGACTTTTATGTTTGCCACAGGCCTGGCCAATGTAGAGCAGTATTTTGCCCAGTTATATGCCGATCCCGATGTTAACCATGACCCATTTAGCGCCGGACGGCAAATGAATGCCCATTTTTCCACCAAATTAGTAGATGAAAACGGCGAATGGCTCGATTTGGCCAATCACAAAAATATTTCGGCAGATATTGCCCCCACGGCAGGGCAAATGCCCCGTGCTTTGGGCTTGGCTTATGCATCAAGGGCTTTCAGGAATATTGAAGAGCTGAAAAGTTATCCAGAGCTTTCTGATAATGGCAATGAAATTTGTTTTTGCACTATTGGCGATGCATCCACCAGCGAAGGGCATTTTTGGGAAACCATTAATGCAGCAGGTGTATTGCAGGTGCCGCTGGCTGTTTTTGTGTGGGATGATGGTTATGGCATTTCGGTTCCTAAAAAATACCAGACAACCAAGGCATCAATTTCAACCGCACTAAAAGGATTTGAAAAAACAGAAGCTACTAATGGCCTTGACATTTACAAATTAAAAGGATGGGATTATGCAGGTATGTGTGAAGTGCTGGAACCGGCACTTCAAAAAATAAGAGATACACACACGCCGGCAGTTTTTCATGTAGAGGAAATTACACAACCCCAGGGACATTCTACTTCCGGCAGCCACGAAAGGTATAAAACACCCGAACGCCTTGCCTGGGAAAAAGAATGGGATGGTTTAAAACAAATGAAAGCATGGCTGATAGAAAATGCACTGGCAGGCGAAGAAGAACTGGAAGTGATAGAGATTGCAGCAAAAGAATTTGTGAAAGCAAGTAAACAAAAAGCCTGGGATAAATATATAGCACCAATAAAAGAACAGGTGGATAAAACGGTTGCATTGCTGAATGACTTAGCTGTTCTCAATCCCGCTATTCAAACTCTGGTTACTGATTTGCAAAATAACAGGGAGCCTTTGCGGAAGGATATTTTAAAAACAATAGCAGCCGCTTTGGACATGGCAGGCAGCAATGAAAATTCAGCAGGGTTAAAAAATTATTACAACGAACTTAAAGTCCTTAATGCAAAACTCTACAATTCGTTTCTTTATAACGAAGGACCAAAGTCGGCTTTAAAAGTTACAGAAATAAAACCTTACTATGCCGATGACACACCAACAGTGAACGGCTATGAAGTACTGAATAAATTTTTTGATGAATTGTTTGCAAGCAATAAAAAAGTAGCCGCCTTTGGCGAAGACCTTGGCTTTATCGGCGATGTAAACCAGGGCTTCAGCGGCCTGCAGCTAAAGTATGGCAAACAACGGATTTTTGATACCGGCATTCGTGAACTTACCATCATGGGCCAGGGCATTGGTATGGCGTTAAGAGGATTGCGGCCCATTGCCGAAATTCAATACCTGGATTATTTACTCTACGGATTGCAGCCACTCAGTGATGATGTTTGTACCACTCATTTCCGAACAGCGGGCCAGCAAAGCTGCCCGTTGATTGTGCGTACAAGAGGACACAGGCTTGAAGGCATCTGGCATAGCGGATCGCCAATGGGCATGGTGATAAATGCCTTACGTGGTATGTATGTATGTGTGCCACGCAATATGGTGCAGGCGGTTGGCATGTACAATACTTTACTGCAAAGCAACGACCCCGGCATTATAATAGAATGTTTAAACGGATACAGGTTAAAGGAAAAATTGCCTTCTAATTTACTGGCCTTTACCGTTCCTTTTGGTATGCCGGAAATAGTGAAAGAGGGAACCGATGTAACAGTTGTTTCGTATGGCTCCACTTTGCGCATTGTGCAGGAAGCCGCCGAAAAATTAGAAAAAGCAGGCATCAGTTCCGAAGTGGTGGATGTGCAAACATTGCTGCCTTTCGACATCCATCATAAAATTGCAGAGTCGCTTAAAAAAACCAACCGTATTATTTTTATTGATGAAGATGTGCCCGGCGGCGCAGCAGCTTACATGTTTAATAAAGTGATGGAAGAACAGGGTGGATATAAATACCTTGATGTATCCCCCCGGACAATTACTGCAAAAGCACACCGGCCACCCTATGGCAGCGACGGCGATTATTTCAGCAAGCCCAATGTGGAGGATATAATAACTGTCATTAAAGAAATGATGATTGAGTAGCCCTGATTATTTATGAAACTTACCTGTTATCAAATTGACGCCTTCACAAGCAAACTCTTCGGCGGTAATCCAGCAGTTATTCGGCTTAATTAATGGCCTCATGATGAACTGAGGCAAACTATAGCCTTGGAAAGCTCTCTTTCAGAAACTGTTTTCTTTCTTCCTTCAGCTAACCCGGCAGCGGTTTTATAGGGAATTTACAGGTATAATTGCAAAACGAAGAAGTAATAAAAAAATGCTCTTCTGATTTTACCTGGATAAAAAAAATGAGAAAATAATTATAATTAACTCGGGCAGAAACGTTGATTTTATTTCCTGTATTTTGCCTCTGGCGCCATTGTTATGCAGACCCGGTAACCCGATCTGCACACTCTCAGCTGATTCCCTTCTGAAGTGAAAAATTAAATAAGAATAAATTACATGCAATCCAGTTGTCAAAACGGAGCGGCCAGATCTGGTGAGCAAATCAATAACAAAAGGGTTGCCATGAGCGGCCAGTGTTTTTTTTATACGGAGGAAGAAATATCTCTTTAGTTTCTGTAATTCTTTCTCTTTTACAACATCAATCGCTAATATTTTATTACTTTGTAAGTTAAAAATTGATTGTGTATGAAATATGCTGCTTTAAAAAATTTCATCAACGGAAAATTTGTTGATGCTTCCTCTTCGGGAACAATGGAAGTAATTTCTCCGCTGGATGGCAATTTACTTTCCACTGTTCCAATGTCTTCTGCTAAAGATTTGGATAATGCTGTTAAGGCAGCCAAAGCCGCCTTTCCTGCATGGAGCAAAACTCCTGTTAAAGAAAGAGTACAGGTTTTTTTCCGGTATAAAACTTTACTGGAAAAAAATTTAAAAGAACTGGCCGAACTGTGCAGCGAAGAAAATGGTAAGACTTACGGAGAATCTGTTGCAGAAATTGAAAAGAGTATTGAACTTACTGAGTTTGCCTGCTCCTTACCACAATTGGTTACCGGCGAAATACTGGAAGTAAGCCGTGGAGTAGAATGCCGTACAGAACATGTTGCATTGGGAGTGGTTGCTTCCATCGTTCCTTTTAATTTCCCCAGCATGGTTCCTAATTGGACATTGCCGAATGCCATTGCATTGGGAAATTGCATGATTATGAAACCTTCAGAAAAAGTTCCGTTGAGTTGCGGAAGATTAGCTGAGCTATTAAAAGAAGCCGGCTTACCTGATGGTGTTTTTAGTATTGTACATGGTGATGTTGAAATTGTAGAAGCCATTTGTGATCATCCGCAAATTGAAGCAGTTTCATTTGTTGGAAGTACAAAAGTTGCAAAAATTGTTTATCAAAGAGCTACGTCGAATTATAAAAGATGTTTGGCGTTGGGCGGTGCAAAAAATCACCTGATGGTTTTGCCCGATGCAATACCCGGAATGACAGCCCAAAATGTGGCAGCAAGTATGAGTGGTTGTGCTGGCCAGCGTTGCATGGCAGCAAGCGCAATGATTGGTGTAGGCAATGTAGATGCTATCATTGATAAAATTTGTGAAGAAGCAAGAAAAATTATTCCGGGAGAAAATTTAGGAGCAGTTATTAATAAAGCATCTCAGGAAAGAATTGAAAGATTTATTGGCGAAGCAGAAAGAGATGGTGCTAAAATTTTAGTAGATGGCCGTAATACAAAAGTGAAAGGAAAAGAAAACGGCACTTATGTTGGCCCAACAGTTATTGATTTTGTAACACCACAAATGAGTGTAGCTACAGAAGAAATTTTTGGCCCTGTTATTTCCATCATGCGTACCAATACGGTTGATGAAGCATTGGCGATAGAAAATGCAAACCCTTATGGCAATGCAGCAAGTGTGTTTACGCAAAACGGTGCAATGGCACGTTATATTATTGACCATGCAAGTGCAGGTATGATTGGAGTGAATGTTGGTGTGCCTGTGCCAAGAGAACCATTTAGTTTTGGCGGATGGAATGAAAGTAAATTTGGTGTGGGAGATATTACAGGAAAGAGTTCAATTGAGTTTTGGACGAAACTGAAGAAAAGTACAACGAAGTGGAATGCGGAGGCTGGGGTGAATTGGATGTCATAACAAATCACTTTTTAAAGTCACAATTTTTGAAATTGAATTAAAAGCTAGGCAGAATCTTGAGGTTGCAATTTGCAACCTCAAGATTGTAAAGCTTTGATTTGCAAATACATTTTAGCTTGGGATATCTAAATAGCATCTAAAATTGGAGGTCACAAATTGCGACCTCCAATTTAAAAAATACAGAATGGCAAAAGCAAGAAATGAAATAGCCAAAGCAATACCTGATGAAACGGTTATTAGGAAAATTTATCTTTTTCGTGGAGAGAAAGTTATGCTTGATAGAGACTTAGCCGAACTATATGGAGTTGAGACAAAATACCTTAAACGCCAGGTAATTCGTAATATTGAAAGATTCCCTGAAGATTTTATGTTTGAGCTTACTCAGGAAGAACTTCAAAACTTGAGGAGCCAATTTGGCACCTCAAGTTGGGGTGGTACCAGATATTTGCCTTATGCTTTTACCGAACAAGGCATAGCCATGTTAAGTGGAGTTATTAACTCTCCCAAAGCCATTGAAATGAATATTGCCATTATGAGGGCATTTGTGGAAATGAGAAAATTATTACACAGCAACAAAAAAATAGCAGATCAAATAAAAATATTATTTGACAGAATTGACGGACATGATGCACAATTGAAAGGAATTTATGATGCCATAGAAAATCTGCTGGATGAAAAAGTGGAAAAGAAAAACTGGGAAGAAAGGGAAAGGATTGGATTTAAGAAGTGATAGTGGTCTTTAATGTTCACAATAGGTATGCTGTACAAGAGTGCGACGCCAATAGAGTTAAATAGAATTACTAAAGCTGGTAACACAAAAAAATAATTTATGAGTACAAAAACATTATCCCAAGCAACAGAAATTATTCAGGACAATCTTGACTACACTTTATTCTCCTGGAGCAAACAAAAAGGTATTGCACCCATTGCTGTTAAACATGCCGAAGGTGTTTATTTATATGATTATGATGACAACAGAATTATTGATTTTTCATCGGGGCTGATGAATGTAAACATTGGCCATGGCAATCAACGTATTACTGATGCTGTAGTAAAACAAATGCAGGAAGTAAGTTATGTTACGCCAAGTTGTGTTACAAAAGTGAGAGGCGAATTGGGAAAGAAGCTGGCTGAAATTTGTCCTGGTGATTTAAATAAATCTTTCTTTACATTATGTGGTGCTACTTCGATTGAAAACGCAATTAAGCTGGCAAGATTATACACCGGCCGTCATAAAATTGTAACCCGGTATCAATCCTATCATGGCGCTTCTATTGGTGCAATGGCTGCCAGTGGCGACCCAAGAAAACTTCCGGTTGATGCACAGCAGGCACCCAATTTTGTGCACTTTGATTTACCTTATTTATACCGCTGGGAATATGGTGAAGAAAATTTGCTGAAAGAAACCGTTGCACAATTAGAAAGATTGATTGTATATGAAGGGCCCAATAATATTGCCGCCATTATGCTGGAAGGAGAATCGGGTTCATCGGGTTGTTTAAAATATCCGGTGGGTTATGTAAAAGCGGTGAGAGAGATATGCAACAAGCATGGCATCTTATTAATAATGGATGAAGTAATGAGTGGTTTTGGAAGAACCGGCAAATGGTTTGGTTTTCAAAACCATGATATTGTACCTGATATGATTTGTATGGCGAAAGGATTAACCTGTGGTTATTTACCTTTTGGTTGTTTGCAGGTGAGTGAAAAAATTGCTGCTAAGTTTGATGATAACATGCTTGCACTTGGCTTAACTTATTCTGCTCATCCCGTAAGTTGTGCTGCTGCTTTAGAAACGTTGAAAATTTATGAAGACGAAGGCTTGATAGAAAATGCAGCGGCCATGGGAAAATACATGGAACAACAGGTAGAAAAATTAAAAGAGAAACATCCTTCTATTGGTGATTTTAGAAATACAGGTTTATTGGGTTGCATTGAAATTGTAAAAAGCAGAAAGACAAAAGAACCAATGGCTCCTTTTAATGCAAAGCCCGATGAAATGGCAGTAATGAACAAAGTAGCTGCAAAAATTAAAGAGCTGGGCATGTACACTTTTGTAAGATGGAATTATATTTTTTGTGCACCGCCACTTTGTGTTACAAAAGAACAGATTGATGAAGGGCTTGCAATAATTAGTGAGGCGATTAAGATTGCTGATGAAAGCATAAGCCCCTCCTAACCTCCCCAGTGGGAGGAACAAAGCAAGAACTTTATATTTTAAAATGGATGCTGAGTGTTGGAATCATTGATGATTATTTAATTAGCTGCTGAAATGCTGAATTATAAATGCTGAACAAAGAACAACAGCCTGGCCTCCCTCTCCACGGGAGAGGGAAAGAGGGTGAGGCTTCTCTCACCAACGAAGACCTTGCACCCATACCGCAAGACAAACGTACCTGGGGCACATGGAACTATGCAGCGCTTTGGATAAGCATGAGTTTATGTATTCCTACTTACATGCTTGCAAGCTCACTCATACAAGGCGGTATGAACTGGTGGCAGGCAATACTCACTATCTTTTTAGGCAATGCAATTGTTTTAATACCCATGATATTAAATGGCCATGCAGGTGCAAAGTATGGTATTCCATTTCCTGTTTTGGCAAGAGCAAGTTTTGGCACAAAGGGCGCAAACATACCAGCAATGCTAAGAGCAATTGTTGCTTGTGGCTGGTTTGGTATTCAAACATGGATTGGTGGCGCATCGCTATATAATATTTTACGGGCATGGAATCCTTCATTGGAACAAATAAGTAACGAAGGTTTATTTCCGCAGGCATTACCACTTTTATGTTTCTTTATTTTTTGGTCGCTAAATATGTTCATTGTTTATCTTGGAGTAGAAAGCATAAAAAAACTATTGGTTTTTAAAGCCATCTTTTTACCTGTTGCTGCACTGGCTTTATTATTCTGGGCTATCAATGCTGCACATGGATTGGGACCAATATTGGATGCACCATCTAAATTTGCAGATACGCCTTCATTTTTAAAATTCTTTTTTCCTGCATTAACTGGCATGGTGGGTTTTTGGGCAACGCTGTCATTAAACATTCCTGATTTTACCCGTTATGCAAAAAGTCAGAAGGCGCAAATAAGAGGACAGGCAATTGGACTGGCACCATCCATGACAATGTTTGCTTTTGTTGGTGTGGTAGTTACTTCTGCTACTGCAATTGTTTATGGCAGCAGCGAATGGGATATTGTTAAGCTGGCAGGGAAATTTGAAAATAAAATGATGGTAAGCTTTGCTATGATAGGAATTATTATTTCCACCCTTGCAACAAACATTGCAGCCAATATTGTAAGCCCGGCAAATGATTTTTCTAATCTTTCTCCCAATAAAATAAGTTTTAAAACCGGCGGATATATTACCGGCATCATTGGCATTTTAATTTTTCCTTGGAAACTTATTGCCGACCCTAATGGTTATATTTTTACATGGCTTATTGCCTACTCAAGTTTACTTGGCCCTGTTGGCGGTATTATGATTGCCGATTATTTTTTTATAAGAAAGAAAAATTTAATTGCAGACGATTTATACAAACATGGCGGTAGTTATAGTTACAGCAATGGGTTTAATTCAAAAGCAATTATTGCGTTGTTAGCCGGTATCCTGCCCAATGTGCCTGGTTTTTTATTGCAGATAAAATTGATCTCAGCAACAGCATTCCCGGAATGGATATCCCACTTGTATAATTATGCATGGTTTGTTGGGTTTTTGGTAAGTGGGGTGTTGTATTATTTGCTGATGAAAAAAAATAGAAGATGAAAGCACAGATAATTCAGGATAAAATTTATGAAGTAAGAGGTGAAAAAATTATGCTTGATTTTGATTTAGCACAATTATACAGTGTAGAAACAAGAATTTTTAATCAGGCCGTAAAAAGAAATTTGCAAAGTTTTCCAAAAGACTTTATGTTCAGGCTTACTGTAAAAGAATGGAAAAGTATGATGTCACAAATTGTGATATCATCGGAAACGAAACTTAGGGGAGAAATTAATATGATATCACAATCTGTGATGTCATATTAAAAAAGAAGAAAGTTAAGTTCCCTACCTTACGCTTTTACAGAACATGGTGTTACAATGCTTGCCAGTGTTTTAAAAAGCCCAAAAGCAAGGAAGATGAATATTGCCATTGTGAGAGCTTTTATTGCTTTAAAGAAATTTGTAAGTAAAAGTGATGCAGTTTTAGGATTGGTAAAAGAATTAAAAGATAGAATTGATGAGCATGATGTACAGTTAAGCAGCATTTACGATGCCCTTGAAAATATGCTTGATGTAAAAGAGGAGGAAAAACAGAAAAAAATTAATTGGGAAGAAAGAGAAAGGATTGGATTTAGGAAATAACTTTAATCTATTGTCACAAACTTTGGAATTCAAGTAACTAATCACAATTTGTGATGAGTTGGATGAAATAAATCTGGAGGTTTCAAATTGAAACCTCCAGATGGATACAAAAACTATTCTTCTTATGAGTATTCTAATCAAAAGCGGAAACATCATCACAGCTACAGATAATTATGTAGCCGATATTTTTATTCAAGGTGAAACAATTTCTACCATCGGTAGAAACCTGAATGTAAAAGCCGACAAAGAAATTGATGCTTCAGGGAAATTAGTTTTTCCCGGCGGTATTGATCCTCATGTGCACCTGGATATGCCTTTCATGGGAACATACAGCAGCGATAATTATGAAACAGGAACAAGGGCTGCTTTATTTGGTGGTACTACAATGGTAATAGATTTCATCTTACAAAAACAAGGTAATAGTTTGCATGCTGCATTGGAAGAATGGAAAGGAAGAAGCGATAATAATTGTGTAGGTGATTACAGTTTTCACATGGCAGTCACCGATTTTAATGATGATACTAAAAAAGAGATAAAGGATTTTATTGAGAAAGAAGGGATTACTTCTTTCAAAACATTCATGGCATATAAAGGCGCCTTGATGATTGACGACCGTCAGATGATTGGCCTGATGGAGGAAGTTAAAAAATGCGGAGGCTTGATAAATGTGCATGCCACCAATGGTGATATGATAGATTACCTTACTCAGAAACACAGGAGCGAAGGAAAATTATCGCCGCTCTATCATTATCTGTCACAACCCGAAATAACAGAAGCAGAAGCCAGTGAGCGTTTTGTTGACATGGCAAGTTATACAGGTTGTCCGGGTTATATCGTTCACCTTACTTGTGAAGGTGCATTGAATGCTGTACGCAATGCAACAAAAAGAAATCAAAAAGTATTTGTAGAAACCTGCATACAATATTTAATTTTAGATGCATCGCTTTACGAACAAAATTTTGAAGGT
>JANNAM010000017.1:0-6619 GCA_031384415.1 Bacteroidota bacterium | reverse complement strand
CAAAAGAATACTGCTGAAACTTTCCGGCGAATCTTTAATGGGCGATAAGAATGCCTTTGACCCGATTGACTCAAGGATTATTGCCCAGTATGCAGCAGACGTAAAACAAATAACCGATTTAGGGGTGCAGGTAGCAATTGTAATTGGCGGAGGAAATATTTACCGGGGCATGAATGAAGCTGAAAGCGGTATTGAAAGGGCACAGGGAGACTATATGGGGATGCTGGCTACTGTAATAAATGGTATGGCTGTACAAAGCGGTTTGGAAAAAGCCGGGGTTTACACCCGCCTGCAAAGCGCCATTAAAATGGAGCAAATTGCTGAGCCATACATTCGCCGCAGGGCAATGCGCCATTTGGAAAAAGGAAGAGTTGTAATTTTTGGCGCCGGCACTGGTAACCCTTATTTTACTACCGATACTGCCGGTTCTTTAAGAGCTATTGAAATTAAAGCCGATGTAATTTTAAAAGGAACAAGGGTAGATGGCATTTATTCGGCCGACCCCGAAAAAGACCCGGCGGCTACTAAGTTTGAAAACATTTCTTTTGCCGACTGTATACAAAAAAACCTGAAGGTGATGGACATGACTGCTTTTACGCTTTGCATGGAAAATAATTTGCCCATTATTGTTTTTGATATGAACAAACCCGGCAACTTATTAAAAGTAGTAACAGGCGACAGGGTAGGAACGCTTGTAAGTTAACATTGCAATTAAATAAAACTACAAGGCTGTATCTTTTTAATGATACAGCCTTCTTTGTTTTTATGAACAGGATAATTTCTTTTTGTTACAATGTGCCCAAGTAAGTTTTTATGTCGGGCAGGGGTGTTTTAAGGGGTGTAATTTTTACATTCTGGTTTCCATTGGCAATCACATTTAAGCCAGTAGTGGTCGTTTGTTTTCCCAGGTAATAATCGTTGCCCTGCTTAGAAATCACAACTATAGTTACAGCTTTATTAACAGGCACTTTACCCGATACAAATTTTCTTACTGATAATTCGCCATACATGTTTACTACTGTCTTCATATCATTAAATACCATGTAAACCGATGTATTGGTATTGGTAAAATGCAGAGGCAATTCAGTTTGTACTTTTATCCTGGCGCTGCCGCCAGTGGTATCATAAAAATAATCGCAGTTAACCCAGCGCAGGCTTTTAGAATATAACTGGTAAAACTGGTTGCCGGCAATTACCTGCGATGCTGAGCCCAGTGAATCGGCCGTCCAGTTAAATTGATTGGGGTTGCTTTCATCGCCGTAAAACACTTTCATCAGCGGAGATGGAAAGGGATCTGAATATTTAACCTGGAATAAAATGCCTGGTTTTAAATGCAATTCTTCTCCGTCTTTTTTCATCTTGATAAAGAACTCACCGCCGCTTACTAATATGCGGCCATTACTGGTGGTTGGCTTTGCCATCCTTATCATGTCTCCTTTGTTTCTTATCAACAGCAGTTCTAAATATACTTTTCCGGTAACATCGGTGCCATTGCTTTTTTGACAGCAGTTTGGCGGAAATGTGCATATTAGACCGGAAGCTGAATTAACAACAGCAATGCTTGAATTAACTTCAATGCTGTCTTTAAAGGTTTCGAGTAATAAATTATTTTGTAAAACTGAAACGGGCATACTTGCAGTAATATTGGCAACCCAGTTTGTATCGGGGCCGGTAACCTGGCCGGGATCGGGTACAAATACGTCACTGTCTTTATTGCAGGCGCTTAAAAAAAATATGCTGCCAGTGAATAAGAGTGTTATTATTTTTTTAATGCTCATTGTTTCAGTTTTTGTAATTCCTCAGTAATAAGATACTTCATGTTTTTATTGTGCTGCCTGTGTTATGGCAAATCAATCCTGATACCCAGCCTGATGCCTGCCGTATTATATTTCTGTTTCAGTGTTATTTTTTCTTTGTTCATCTGCGAAAAATTATGACGGTAATAAGGCTCTGCCATCAAATGCACTTTATCGTTTAATTTATAGTAAACCGATACCGCACCAATAAAACCAACACCCAGGTTTGTTTTAAATCCATAAGGGGTGGAGGCTTTACCTGTTGTAATACTTACAGGCTGAAAAGCAGTATCAAGCACATCGCCTTTTTGCCAGCTATATGCGTTGATGATGGCACCTGCATTGATATTGGCATGCAGCCTGCCATTACCCAGTTCGTAACCTGCCAGCAATGGGATGTCGACTGAGCGGTATTTATTGTGAGTGGTTTTATACCTTGTTCCTGTTACGGTATAGCTTCCGGTGGTATCGCCATTGGCATCAATGATATATGTAACCTGCACCAAGTTGCCCTGAAGAAAGGTGAATTTTTCATTTATCTGGCTGTAATTAATACCCGTACGCAGGCTCATGCCATTGTTAAAAACTCGGGTGTAACGAACGCCTGCGCTGTATGCAGAAGAGAATTTTGTGCTCTCTTTTCTTTTTTGCAGGTAGGCGGAATTTCCGGTGTCGCTAAAACTGCGGAAGGCAATATCAGGGCCGGCATACAATTCGAAATATTTTTTATTACCTGCGGCATTGTCTTCTATGGAAGGACAATCGGGCAAAAATACATTTGGCATCAAACGGTCACGCAATTGATTGTTGTTGTTTTTTTCGGCTGCAATTTTTTGTGCGCCAAATAATAACCTGCCCATTAAGCTTCCGGCCAATGGATTGCTGATGGCATCATTAGTAACTGCATCATAACCTTCAGAAGTAACTGAATGAGTATTATTATTTGATTTTACAAAGTTGTTGTTATCAGTATTTGTTTTATTCCTGTTTCCAAAAAATAATGATGTGTTACCTGCCGGGATTTGATTTGCATTAGGTAAAGGTGAAGAAATACCGGGGTTAACAGCAGGCGAGGTAAACTGTACATCATTATTATTTGGTGAAACAGAATTATTTGCAGCATCAACAATATTGTTTTGTTGAATAACTGATGATGGGTTGCTGATGTTTACTGACGAGTTTGATTTATTATCAGCAGTATTATTATCAGTTGTTGCTATTGAACTTTTTTTATCAGTATTATTTAAAAGGATTAAAGCGCCGGCTCCGGCAGCAATAAACAAGGCAATAAGTAACAGCAGGTTTTTGCCATTTGCAAGCGTAAACCAAAATCCTTTTGGTCTGCGTCTTTCTCTTTCAGCCACAATCCTGTTCCAGATGGCGGGGTTCACCTCCGGGCTGTAATTGTTGAACTGTTCTTTTATATGCTGGTCAAAGTTTGCCATGTTATACCGCAACTTTTTGTAATTCTAAAATTTGTTTCTGCAGCATCGTTCTTGCTTTTACCAGCTGGCTGCGGCTGGTACCCGGCTGAATACCCAGCATTCCGGCTATTTCCTCATGCTGGTAACCTTCTATTGCATACAGGTTAAAAATTAATCTGTATCCGTCAGGTAAATTATTAATCAGTTCCATCAGGTCTTTTTCCGATAAATGGCTGTAAGCACTTGGCTCCATGCCGCTTTCGTCCCTGTCTTTTATTTCGTAACCCACCACTTCCTTTTCATAACGCCTCACCGAGTATTTTTTCAATGCCGTATTCACCACAATCCTCCTTATCCATCCTTCAAAACTTCCTTCAAACTTAAACTGGTGCATTTTATCGAAAACCTTAATAAATGCATCCTGTAAAATATCTTCGGCATCGGCGGCATTTCGGGCATACCTGTTGCAAACGCCCAGCATACGGCTGGCGTAGCGGTTAAAAACCTCCTTTTGACATGAGGCTTCCTCCCTTAAGCATCCTCGTATGAGTTCATTTTCATTCAAATGCCGGTTGTTTACATCGGGCAGGTTTTTTATAAAGATACCCGGTTGGTTCTATACGTTGCCTGAACCCTGTTTATTGCCTAAAAGGTACAAAAAACCCTTTATATTAGCGTAATTTGGTAAATGCTTAAAGGTAATTAAAACTTCATTTGACTAAACTACATGGCAGAAGATATTGAATTAAAAAAACTGTTCTCTCAAACAACCAGCCTTCAGCTTCAACTGGAAGAGGCAAATATGCTTATTTCTATAAAGGATGAGGAGCTTGCATTACTTAGGCAACAACAGACAAAGCTGGCCGAACTTAAAAGCCAGCTTGATACGAAGTATGCCGAATTACAAAGCCTGCAATACCAGGTGGAACTGGAGCAAAACCGGGCCGAAGGAGGATTGGTAAGAGAAAAAGACATGGAAGCTGAACTCGTGGACAGCCTGGGTATTTTTAGCAAGTACGCCGAATTAACGCAGCAGCTTACCCATACTCAAATTCAACTGGAAGATGCACAGGCAGAAATTGAATTGCTGAAAAACAGGAACCGGCAGTTGGAAATATTTGTGGTAAGAATTGGCAATTTAGAAAGCAGCCTTGCAGAAGCATTGATTCAAAATAATTTGTTACAAAAAAAAATTGAAGAGAATGAAGCAGCAGCCGATGTGTAGAAAAAAACAGGCCGATGCTTGCAAAGCCCAAATCCTTTTTCTATTTTAACAGCCTAAAACTAATTGTATATGAACTTTCAAACTATGTCCAATCAACGAAAATTTATTTTAATAACAGCAGCAATTGGGGTTATTTCCATGTTTCTGCCATGGCTTAGCTGGCCTTTTGGGGGCAGTGTAAATGGAATGCATGGCGAAGGAATAATAGTATTTTTATGTTTTACAGTATGTGGTGTTTTGGGTTTTTTAGGAGATCAAACAAAAAATCTCAGTAAATCTTCCTGGATGCTTTGCCTGATTCTAAGTGCAATAGGTGCACTGATTTTGGTAATTAATTTTTTAAGGGTGCTGGAAGTTTTAAAAGCATTTAGTATCGGTTTTTATTTGGCTACAATAGCATCTGTAGCCCTGGTAGCAGTTATTTATATTTTTCGATCACCAGATGACAGTATTAAAAGCGGGTTCGACAGTTTGAAGAAAGATATTGGTGATAAAACAAAAAATCCACCAGCACCACCTGCTTCTTAATCAGTTAATAATTTATTTTAAAAAGCATCCTGCATTGATCAGGATGCTTTTTTATTTGCCTTAATTAACGGAGGTTTGCAAAAGAAATAATTATTCATGCAAAACATTGCCGGCATACGCAAAGATTACAAGCAGCAAACATTACTTGAAAAAGATGTTGCCGTAAATCCATTTGAACAATTTGCAAAATGGTGGAATGAAGCACTGCAAAGTCAGATAGAAGAAGTGAATGCCATGACGCTGGCAACTGCTACAAAAGCCGGCCAGCCATCTGCCAGGATTGTTTTGTTAAAAGGATATGACGAAAACGGGTTTGTTTTTTTTACCAATTACCACAGTCATAAAGGAAAGCAAATGGAGGAAAACCCCAGGGCTGCTTTGGTTTTTTTTTGGAAAGAATTAGAAAGGCAGATAAGAATTGAGGGGAGTATTGAAAAGGTTGACAGCCCGACCAGCGATGAATATTTTAATTCCCGGCCAGGAGGAAGTAAACTAGGTGCCTGGGCATCGCCTCAGAGCAGTGTAATTGAAAGCAGGGAAGTAATTGAAAAAAATATCTCTGAATTAACGACTCAGTTTGGAGAAAATGCAATTCCAAGGCCTCCCCATTGGGGTGGTTATATCGTAAAGCCCGTGCTTATTGAATTTTGGCAGGGGCGCCCAAGCCGCCTTCACGACAGGATAAAATATTCTTTGCAAGAAGAAGGCAACTGGAAAATAGAAAGGCTGGCACCATAGCCATTGTTTAATGGTTTAACTGTTGAATTGCTTCCAGAACAATTAAACCATTAAGCAATTGAACCAATTAAGCTTTCTTTTTAGGCGCTGCTTTTTTTACCACTTTCGAAGGCCTGGTTTTACCAAAAGACCCTTTAAAAATTTTCCCTTTTTTTGTTTTTACATCTCCACGTCCCATAATAAATAGATTTTATTGTTTAAAAATTTGTTTGTCTTACAAAAAAAGCAAGACACTAATGCGCCTTGCTTTTTGAAGTGAGGTTTTCAGCATTACAGTTTGGCTGATAATTCTTTTCCGGCTTTAAATTTTGCAACTTTTTTAGCCTTGATTTTGATAACAGCACCTGTTTGTGGGTTGCGGCCGTTACGGGCAGCTCTTTTTGATACTGAGAAAGTACCAAAACCAACTAATGTAACTTTACCACCACCTTTAAGTGTTTTTGTTACTGCTTCTACAAAAGAATCGAGTGCAGCATTACCTTGTGTTTTTGTGATGCCTGCATCATCAGCAATCTTACTGATTAAATCAGATTTGTTCATAATAAATTGTTTAATTTTTTAACAGGGCAAATATAGAAGGTTTTTCTTTGCAACAAAATTATTTTCTTCATTTGTAGAAATATTAAAATCTGCTAAAAACCGCATGGCACAAGGATTTTAAAGAAATCTGGGTTTTAAGAACCGAATGCTGCTTAAATCAATAACAGTTAAAAGTCCCTGTGGCAAAGGGTTTCAGAAGATGGCTGCTGTAAGTCACTGTGCATGCGGCTTTGAAAGGGAATATACAAATCATAAGTAATTAACAAAAGGAAAATATTTGTTTTGCACATATTAGTTTACAATGTGCATAACTGTACGGAAAGCAATGAACTTATTGCCCCATTTATCAAATGCTTTTTGGCGCATGG
>JANNAM010000200.1:0-4993 GCA_031384415.1 Bacteroidota bacterium | reverse complement strand
CCCTGCCTTTTTAAAATTCCTTTTACTGCAAATGCAAAAAATGCCAGGTATGCAAAGCAAATAACTGTCACCCAATAAGATTGATGAATTCCAATTACATCGGCCAGCTTTCCCTGTATGGGAGGAATAATGCCGCCACCCAAAATCATCATTATTAAAAAAGCAGAACCCTGAGTGGTGTATTTGCCCAGGCCTGCAATAGATAAATTAAAAATAGCGGGCCACATGATGGAGCAAAATAAACCGCCGCTTAAAAAAGCATATACAGCAATTTTGCCAGTGGTCATTGTGCCAATTATCATTGCTGCCACACCAAGCAAACTAAAAATTAATAAAGTCCGTACCGGTTTTTCTTTGCTTAAATAGAAAGCTGCAATTTGAACCAATACACAAACAACATAATAATACAAAGGCTTCATATCGTATTTTGCAATGGTATTAACGCCAATAATTATTGCAAACGCAATGAGCGGAACAATAAACAATAAAATATTCTTTGTTGATTTAGATAAATTAAATGCTGTAATAGAACCTGCCCATCTGCCAATCATTAAACTACCCCAGTACATTGCAATGTAAGGCGTGGCTTCGGAAGCCTGGAAAGCGCCAAACTCTTTTTGCTTTAGTAATTCGCCCAGATTACTTCCTATTGCAACTTCTACCCCCACATAAACAAAAATGGCAAGCATGCCTAAAACCAACTGAGGATATTGCATGGCACCCCAGCCTGTATTTTTCTTTTTAGCGCTTAAATTAGCTGCCAGTAATCCTATAACAACAACAGCCAATGCACCCAGCAGCCATTTCATCCTGTATAAATTCATCGCATGTTTTTCTGCATCTGAAGCATTTGTCAAATCTGTTTTGTAACTGCTGAATACGGGTGCAAACATTACAATTAACAAACCTGTCATAATTAATAAAGTGTACAATGCTTTGTTTGCTTTCTCGGTTTTTTCAATTAAAATTCCCGGCGGAACTTTTTTAGAAAAATAAAACAGTGCTGCGGCACCAATAAATAATGCGCCCACACAGATGTACAAAACAATTACTTTACTTAAACTGAGTGCAGCAATTTTTTCATCTGTGATGGCGGCTGTGGTGCCAAAAAGTGCAATGGCCACAACGATGGGGCCGATGGTGGTACCAAAAGAATTTATAGCGCCCCCAAGATTTACACGGCTGTTGCCGGTGGAAGGATCGCCTAAATTAATGGCAAAAGGATTGGCAGCGGTTTGCTGTAAAGAAAAACCAAGCGCTACAATAAATAAGCCGGCCAGCATGCCTGCAAAAGTGTTTGCATTTACGGCAATTATCATGGCAGCAGCACCCAGGGCAGAAAACAACAAGCCATACACAATACTTTTTTTATAGCCCCATTTGCCCACCAGATCTTTGCCGCCAAATGCGCCATAGGCAAACAAACCAAGAGCGCCAACATAATAGGCAGTGTAAAAAGCAAAATCAATCAACTGGCTTTGAAACTGGTCTAAATGAAAATAGTGCTTGCAGAAGGGAATAAAAACACTGTTTCCTGCAGCAATAAAACCCCAGAAGAAAAATACAGTAACCAATGTGCTAAGTGCCCCGTAATTGGTTTCTTTTAATGATTGATTTTGTTCAGTTGGCATATCGTTTTTTTAAGTGGCTCAAAATAGAATAAATAAATCATTGAGAAAAATTTTCGTTTTGAATTGGTATAATACAAAATGATTACTAAATTGAACTTACAATGAAAGTTTAATGGAAATATTGCATGTTAGTGCCGAATGTTACCCAATGGCAAAAGCCGGCGGGCTTGCTGATGTAGTGGGTGCTTTGCCGAAATACCAAAACCAGCTTGGACATGTTGCTAAAGTAGTGATGCCCATGCACCGCACCAAATTTTTGTATCAAAATGAATGGGAAACTGTTCATCAGGGTACTTTTGGTATGGGCCCCTATCATTTTAATTATACCATCATCAAAGAAAAAACAAATATCCTCGGATTTGATTTGTACTGCGTTGATATTTTTAATTTATTAGACAGAGAACGTATTTACAGTTATGAAGATGATACAGAACGTTACACTGCTTTTCAAATTGCTGTGGTTGACTGGTTGTCTAAATGGGAACACCAGCCCGATGTAGTTCATGTACATGACCACCATGCAGCGCTGGTTCCTTTTATGATGCAAAACTGTATTGCTTACAGGCATCTTGCATTAATTCCAACTGTACTTACTATTCACAATGCACAATACCAGGGCTGGATGGACTGGAGCAAGCAACATTACCTGCCGGCTTACGACACATGGCAATGGGGAAAACTTGACTGGCAAAACAGGATTAATCCACTTGCTTCGGGTGTAAAATGTGCTTTAAGGGTTACCACCGTAAGCCCAAGTTATATGGAGGAACTGAAGAACAATGCCAATGGCCTGGAAAATTTATTTGAGTACGAAAAAGGAAAATGCGTCGGTGTGTTAAACGGCATTGATAACGAAGTATGGGATCCGGCAACAGATACATATATCACTGATAATTTTTCTGTGAAAGATGCCGACGAAGGAAAAGCACTGAACAAGAAAAAATTGTGCGATGATTTTGGTTTGGACATTGAAAAGCCACTGTTTGTTTTTATAGGAAGATTAGTGGGAGAGAAGGCAGCTGAACTATTGCCTCAGGCCATTACAGATTCGGTATACCATATCAATGGCAAGATGAATTTTTTAATTCTTGGCAGCGGCGATCCGGCAGTTGAAAATCAACTGGAGGCGATGAAAAGCAATTTGGTTGGTTATTATAATTCGCAAATTGGTTACAACGAAAAGCTGGCTCACCAGATGTATGCCGGCGCCGATTTTTTATTAATGCCTTCAAGGGTGGAGCCTTGCGGACTTAACCAGATGTATGCCATGCGGTATGGTACCATGCCGGTTGTTAGAAGCACCGGCGGTTTAAAAGATACGGTAATTGATTTTGGCGATGCTGGTGGTTACGGTATTCGCTTTAATGAAGCAACGATTGGTGATATAACTTATTCTGTTTACCGGGGTACAGAATTGTATGCTGATAAAAAGAAACTATCTTCCCTCCGAAAAAAAATGATGAAGATTGATAATAGCTGGGAGAAAAGTGCAGGAAAATACATTGAACTTTATAACTTGGTAAAATAAATTGCTTGTAACATGACACCCAAAAAAGTAGTAGCAGTAATTCTTGGCGGCGGCGCAGGCTCACGCCTTTATCCCTTAACTGCTTCCAGGAGCAAACCTGCAGTTCCCATTGCAGGTAAATACCGGTTGGTTGATATTCCCATCAGTAATTGTATTAATTCCAGCATCAACCGCATTTTTGTTTTAACGCAGTTTAACTCTGCTTCTTTAAACAAGCATATAAAAAACACTTACCAGTTCAGCGCTTTCAGCAGCGGCTTTGTAGATATACTGGCAGCAGAACAAACCCCCGAAAACCAAACCTGGTTTCAGGGTACTGCCGATGCTGTAAGGCAATCATTAAAACATATTGGCAACAATGATTTTGATTATGTGCTGATATTAAGCGGCGACCAGCTTTACCAGATGGATTTTGCGGCAATGATTGACAACCACGAAAAAAATGGAGCAGATATTTCAATTGCTACCATCCCGGTTGGCGACAGAGAAGCCCCGGAATTTGGGATATTAAAATCTGATGAAGAACACCTGATTACTTCTTTTATAGAAAAACCAAAAAAAGAATTATTGCCTGAATGGGTGAGTGAAACGGGTGATGAAATGAAAAAGCAGGGCCGAAATTACCTGGCTTCGATGGGTATTTATGTTTTTAGCAGAAAATTATTATTTGATTTACTGGAAGTAGAGAAAAAAGATGCTGCCGATTTTGGTAAAGAAATCATTCCTACTTCAATTGATAAATACAAGGTGGTAAGTTACCAGTACGATGGCTACTGGACAGACATTGGAAATATTTATTCTTTCTTTGAAGCCAATCTTGCGCTTACATTAGAAGTGCCGTTGTTTAATTTATTTGACAACAAAAAGATTGTTTACAGCCGTTCCAGGATGCTGCCACCTGCAAAAATAAGTGGCACCACACTTGAACAAACCATCATTGCCGAAGGCTGCATCATTCATGCAAGCAGGATTGAAAACAGTGTAATTGGTATTCGCAGCCGCATTGGAAATGGCACCACAATGGTAAGCTGCTACATGATGGGAAGCGATTATTACGAAACCATTCCGGAGATTGCTCACAATGCCGAAAGAGGTGTTCCAAAACTTGGTGTTGGCGACAGGTGTTATATAAAAAATGTAATCATTGATAAAAATTGCCGTATTGGTAATGATGTACGTATTAACGGTGGCAGCCATTTACCCGACTCTGATCATAGTTTATATGCTGTAAAAGACGGGATTGTTGTTTTAAAGAAAGGGGCTGTGCTAACCGATGGGTTTGTAATATAATTGTTGTTTCAATAAGCTAATACATTTCATCAGCTTCCAGTTGCAGTTCTTTATTAATAGCCAGTTTTATTGTTTTTTTGTTTACGGTTGCTTTTAGTTTAATCATTGAGCCGCCCTTTCTTCCCATTTCATTTTCGTTCCTGAATTCAATAAGCCATACGGAGTTTTTCTTCTGAAATTTCCAACCAGTTTTTTTATTGCTGTTTATTAATTTCCCAACCGTCCATTCTTTGTCACTGATTTCTTTGATAGTAAAAATGCAGGCTTTGCCAAAATAAAAAACTGAATCTATAACAGGCAAGGGCTTTCTTTGTGTTTCTAAAACTATCCAGTGCAGGGTATCGGGATTTGCAGGCCGGGGATTTCCATTTTCATCCACCATTAGGGCACCATGAATTTGTATTTTATAAAATGCCGCAGCCTTTATGATTGGATTTTTTACTTGTGCCATTACATTGTAAACACATCCACACAAAAAAATTGAAATGATAATCTGCTGAAATATTTTTTTCTTCATTTGTAAAATTATTGGTGACAAAAAACC
>JANNAM010000197.1:0-11526 GCA_031384415.1 Bacteroidota bacterium | reverse complement strand
TGTCAATCTTTTTACTTTGAAAACTTAATCGGAGCATTAATGGTACCGCTCCATCTTTGTTGGGTTTTGTTCGGCGAAGCCATAACAGTACTTTAATTGTGTTTGCCATTTCATTCGTTTTTGAAGTGAAGAAATTGGCAGGAAGGCATTAATGGAAGGCTAAAAATGCCACCAGTTATGCCACCAGTTAACAACGATTAAGCATAAAAAAGCCTTGCAAATCATCGATCTACAAGGCTAAATTTGAATTTCAGCTCCCCCTATCCGACTTGAACGGATGACCCTCTGATTAACAGTCAGATGCTCTAACCAACTGAGCTAAGGAGGAGTATATACTTTTTCCCTTACGGGGTTGCAAAAATAGGGCTTTTTAGTTTTTGTAAAAAATATAAACAGAACTATTTAAGCCAGCCAAAAAGCCCGGTTTCGGCAAATCCAACAAAAATGCCGTCTTCTCTTATCTCCATGGGGTATGTTTTCAGGTAAAATCCCTCGCCGCTGATGTTGCGGCCATTTTGCAGGCTGAATTTGTAGCGGTGCAGGGGGCAAACAATATTACCTGCTGCATCTAAAAAACCACCGGCAAGCATGCCGCCTGCATGGGGGCATTTTTGGGTGCAGGCATGAAGCTGGTTTTTGAAATTACTTATGCAGATAATTTTATTATTTACAAAAACCTCTGCAAGACCATTGGAAGAAAAATTAATTGCAGCAATGCTGTCTGCAATTTTAAACCAGGTATATTTCTTCCCATCATTCATCTTTGGTTTTATTAGTGATAATTCGTGTAATTAGTGGCCTCAATAAAAAAACTCCGCCTTATAAGGATAGCGGATGCGGTACATATCTCTTACTTTATTTAATATGGTTTGGCGCAGGCCGTCAATATTTGTTTTTTCGGTGGCCGATACAAACACACAATTGTTTTTTGTTTCTGTTTGCCAGCGTTGTTTTAAGTCGTTGAGTATTTCTTTTTTTACACTTTCCTCCAGCCATTCGTCAAAAGCAAATTGCTCGTATTGATCCATTTTATTAAAGATGGTTACAGTAGGTTTTTCGGCAACGCCCAGTTCGGCCAGTGTTTTGTTTACCACATTCAGTTGTTCTTCGTATTGCGAATGCGAAATATCAACCACGTGCAATAATATATCTGCTTCTCTTACTTCATCCAATGTGCTTTTAAAACTTTCCACCAAATGATGCGGCAGCTTGCGGATGAAACCAACAGTATCGCTCAGTAAAAAAGGGGTTTGCTCAAACACCACTTTTCTTGTGGTAGTATCCAGCGTAGCAAACAATTTATTTTCGGCAAACACATCGCTCTTGCTAAGCACATTCATTAAAGTAGATTTTCCAACATTGGTGTAACCCACCAATGCCACTCTAATAAATTCGCCCCTGTCTTTTCTTTGGGTGAAAGCCTGTTTGTCAATTTCGGCCAGCCGCTTACGCAGCAAACTGATTTTATCTTTTACAATACGCCTGTCTGTTTCAATTTCTGTTTCGCCGGGCCCTCTTGTTCCTACACCGCCGCCCTGCCTTTCTAGGTGTTTCCACATTCCTTTCAGGCGTGGCAGTATGTATTGATATTGTGCCAGCTCTACCTGTGTTTTTGCCTGTGCGGTTTTTGCCCGCCGGGCAAAAATGTCGAGTATCAGATCGCTGCGGTCAATGGTTTTTGTTTCAAGTTCTTTTTCTAAATTAATAATTTGTGAGCCCGTAAGTTCATCATCAAAAATTACAATGCCGATATTTCCTTTCTGTTGTATATAGCGCTTTATTTCTTCCAGTTTTCCTTTGCCTACAAAAGTTTTACTGTCGGGGTGCGGTAGTTTTTGTGTAAATATTTTTACAGCTGTTGCCCCGGCGGTTTCCGCCAGAAAAGCAAGTTCATGCAAATACTCATTCAGTTGTTCCTCTGACTGTTCTTTATATACCAGCCCAACGAGTACTGCGTTTTCTTCTTTGTTTACTATTTGTTTTTTTTCTATCAAGTGCTCCGGGGTTTTTATTTACTTTTTGTATTGACACAAAAAGTAACAAAAAAGTCAAGAACGAAAAAATATACAGCCCGTTTCGTTCAACAGCTCTGCTCAGCTTTTGCACTATGCACAGCATCCTGCGGACTGTAGCTTCAACATTTTATCGCTACTCTTAGTTTCGATGCAGTTTAATAAATTGCAAGCTGCTTATTAATTATTGCTTCGCAGCATCTGTTTAAAGTTTGTTCGAAAGCTTCTGCAAAAATAAAGCGTTCCGTTTGCAGGCGGAACGCTTTATCTGATTTATTAATTATTATTAATTTTTTTTGGCGTTCATTGCCGATACCCATTTTTGCATTTCTGCACAATTTCTGTATTCACCATCTATCATAATGTAATAAGTGGGAATTTTTTTTGCAAACCAGGTTTCCAGTGCATCGTTCTTTTTTTCTTCAAGCGCCCTTAGCGAAACCCGGTTGTAATCATCTTTCAGGTTTTCTCTGTGCGGCTCTGTTTTTGATTTAAGATAAACAATGCGTATTCCTTTTCTTCCTCTTTCATCTGTGTAGGGAACCGGCTGACTGTACTGACCTACTTTTAAATCTTTCAGCATTGCCACCATGTCTTTGTCTAACTGATCAATGGTCAGGAAACTTCCGTTTTCGCCCTGTAACATACCGGCTGTAAATTTGCTCCCTTCATCATCGCTGTATTTTGCAACTGCTTCACCAAACTGCATGGTGCCGACAATTAATTTTGCTCTTACTGAATCAAGTTTTTCGAAACCCGTTTTCATTTCTATAGATGTAACCTGAGGAACCAATAAAATATGTCTTACTGATGCATCATCGCCAGCACGGCTTACCATTTGAATGATATGATATCCAAACCTTGTTTTAAAAGGGTTTGATATTTGTCCGTCTTTTAAAAGAAACGCTTTTGACAACCAAACCGGATCCATTTCTTTTGAATTCCTGTTTACATCATATTTTCCGCAGTTGTCTTTACTGCCGGGGTCTTGTGAATAAAGATTGGCTACAGAACAAAAATCTTTCTTTTTACTTTCAATATCCTGTTTGTATTTTAACAGTTGCTCTTTGCAATATTCTTCCGCATCACGGCTTGCTTTTGGAAAAACAACCACCTGACCTATCTCTACCTCACTTTCATAAAGTAATAAGCTGTCCTTAGGTATTTTTTCGTAAAAGACTTTTACTTCCGCAGGCGTAATGCGTACTTCATTCACAATTTTATTTCGCATGGCCTGTGCAAGTTTCCTGTCACGGAAACCTTCTTTAAAATCTTCTTTTAACTGGTAAAGGGTTTTGCCTGCAATTCTTTCAAGTTCTTCTTTAGAACCATACTGGCTGATGAAATAACGTA
Source organism: Bacteroidota bacterium (assembly GCA_031384415.1). GTDB lineage: Bacteria > Bacteroidota > Bacteroidia > Chitinophagales > Chitinophagaceae > Ferruginibacter. Next base: position 8,161 of record JANNAM010000197.1, on the reverse strand, counting down.
TCTGGTTGTCTATATCAGTTTCCACTTCTTCATCGGTAACAGGCAGCGAATCTTTTTCGGCCTGCAGCACCAATGCTTTAATCCCCAGCGATTGCTCCAGCGTAAGGCATTTTCCATTGGCAGGAATTTCCATGCCCTGGCGCTGCATATCGGCAATGCTGTTGTCAATATCACTTTTTAAAATGATTTTATCGCCAACGACAGCTACAATTTTATCGGCAGCCACTTTTTGTGGTTGTGCTGTTGCAGCAACAAAGCTGAAAGCTGAAAAAAGGAATAAGTATATTTTTTTCATTTTTATAAATGTGTTCAAAAATAGCCAGATAGGGTTAGAATGAAGATGATGGAACTTTCATTTAACAAAAGATTAGACGGGGAAGAAACCCCAGGCGGCAAGCTGCAAGCCACAAGAAAGAACATTCAATCCGGTGACTCAGCTTGAAGCTAAACACTTGCAGCTTACTTCTGCTTACAGCGTTCTCTTCACTTCCACTTCTTCAAATGCTTCTACTATATCTCCTACTTTGATGTCGTTATAATTTTTTATTGTCAATCCACACTCCATACTGCTTGTAACTTCTTTGGCATCATCCTTAAAGCGTTTTAAACTTTGCAGTTCACCAGTGAAGATTACGATGCCATCCCGTACCAAACGGATGCGGTTGTTTCTGGCAATTTTTCCATCCAGTACAAAACATCCGGCCACGGTAGCTTTATCAAACTTATAGGTTTCCCTTATCTCCACATTACCCAATATCTTTTCTTCCACCGCCGGTTCAAGCATACCTTCCATTGCACTCTTGATTTCTTCAATAGCATTGTAAATAATGGAGTACAATTTAATCTGTATGGCTTCCTGCTCGGCTAATTTATTTGCCTGCAAAGAAGGGCGCACATTAAAACCAATAATGATGGCATCAGAAGCGTTGGCTAATGTAACATCACTTTCGGTGATGGCACCAACAGCTTTATGAATTACCCTTATTACAATTTCTTCGGTACTTAATTTTTGTAAACTATCGCTCAATGCTTCTACAGAACCATCCACATCACCTTTGATAATTACGTTCAGTTCTTTAAAGTTTCCTAATGCAAGGCGGCGGCCGATTTCATCAAGCGTAATATGTTTTTTGGTTCTTATTCCCTGTTCTCTTAAAATCTGTCCACGCTTGTAAGCAGTTTCTCTTGCTTCTGCTTCGTCAGCAAAAACTTTAAAAGTTTCACCGGCCTGCGGAGCACCGTTCAACCCTAATATTAAAACCGGGCTTGATGGTGGTGCATCATCCTTTCGCATGTTACGTTCGTTGTACATGGCTTTTACTTTACCAAAGTATTGACCCGATACAATCATATCTCCCTGGCGCAATGTTCCGTTTTGTACCAAAATGGTGGCTACATATCCACGGCCTTTATCAAGCGATGCTTCAATGATGGTTCCGTTGGCTGGCCGCTCAGGGTTTGCTTTTAATTCAAGAATGTCTGTTTCTAATAATATTTTTTCGAGCAGTAACTCTATATTCAATCCTTTTTTTGCACTTATTTCCTGGCTCTGGTATTTACCGCCCCAGCTTTCTACCAATATGTTCATTGCAGAAAGTTGCTCTTTTATTTTTTCAGGATTCGAACCATCACGGTCAATTTTATTGATGGCAAAAATCATGGGTACATTAGCCGCCTGTGCATGAGAGATGGCTTCTTTTGTTTGCGGCATCACCGCATCATCAGCCGCTACCACAATTACCGCAATGTCGGTAACCTTAGCACCACGTGCCCTCATGGCCGTAAAGGCTTCGTGGCCTGGTGTGTCTAAAAAGGTAATATGCCTTCCGTCTTTTAATGTAACTTCATAAGCACCAATGTGCTGAGTTATACCACCGGCTTCACCTGCAATAACATTTGTGTTGCGTATATAATCCAGTAAAGATGTTTTACCATGATCTACGTGGCCCATGATGGTAACGATGGGTGCCCTTGGTTTTAAATCTTCCTCGTTGTCTTCTTCATCATCCACTTCCAGTTCGGCTGCATCATCCACTCCTATAAATTCCACTTCAAAATTAAATTCACCTGCCACCAGTTCTATTACATCTGCCTCCAGCCTTTGGTTGATAGAAACCATTATGCCAAGACTCATACACTTGCTTATAACATCTGCAAAACTTACGTCCATTAAATTGGCCAGTTCGCTTACCGAAATAAATTCGGTAACCTGTAGTTTGTTCGACAGATCAGTTTCTGACCCTGTCAATTCTGCCTGCTCGTCTCTTTTTGCTTTGCGGTATTTTGCTTTTAAGCTTTTACCACGTCCGCCGGCACCGGCTAACTTGGCCTGTGTTTCTCTTAACTTATCCTGAATTTCTTTTGCATCTATTATTTTTTCTTCACGGCGGCCAGTCCCTGCTGCAGTTCCGCCACGGTTAAATCTTCCGCCTCCTCCGCCGCCACGGTTATCCTGTTGCGGCCTTGCTGCACCTGTTCTTCCTGTTCCGCCTTGTCCCTGTTGTGGCCTTTGCTGCTGTTGCTGGTTGTCGCCTGCTTTTTTTTCTATGGGGATACGTTTGCGTTTGCGTTTTTCGTCGCTTTCTTTTTTTGGCCTGGTATCATTTTCAACAGGCAGTTCAATTTTACCTAAAATTTTAGGTCCTGTTAATTTTTCTGCCTGAATGTTTTCAATTACCGGTGGAGTATCTTCTTTTGGCAATACTTCTGCTGCCTTTTCTGCTGCTACAATTTTTTGCTCTGCAACCGGTTCTTCTTTTTTCGTTGTTTTCTTTTTTCCTTTCTTTTCTTCTTCTACGGGTTGTTCTACAGCTTGTTCTTCTTTTTTCTTTGTAGATTTTTTGGGCCTGGTAGATGAATCAATTGCATCCAGGTCTATTTTAGTAACTACTTTAGGCGATTCAATTTCCGGAGCTTCAATTTTTGTTACTTCTGGTTCTTCTTTTTTTACTTCGGGCTTTTCCTCTTTCGCAATAACTTCTTTTACTTCCTCAGCCGGTTTTTCTTCTTTTGCTTTAACGGGGGCTGTCTCTTTTTTCTTAACAGAAATATCTTCTTCGTCCCTTTTCTTTTTTGTGTCGGTGGCTGTTGTTTTCACCAGTTCTACCTGCGATGCTTTTGCTTTTGCTGCTTTATCCTGCTGAAATTCGGCCTGTGCAACACGGTACATGGCTTCAGTAAGTTTAAAGTCACGCTGCATCTCGTCCTGGTTGAAACCTTTGCTTTCAAGGAATTCAACGAGCGTATCTTTACTCACATTGAATTCAATGGCAGCTTTCATTGCCCTTGGTAATATGATTGTGTTATCTGACATTCTTTATTTTTAGTTCTTGGTTTTTATGTTCGTCTCTGATGTATTTTATCAACGTTGAACTATTCTTTCTCAAATTCTTCTTTTAATATCCTTCTTACTTCTTCGATGGTTTCTTTTTCCAGATCTGTCCGGCGTTCCAGTTCTTCGGCACTTAATGCAAGTACAGACCTTGCTGTATCGCAACCAACTTTTTTCAGCGCTTCAATTACCCATGGTTCAATTTCATCGCTGAACTCTTCCAGGTCAATATCAAACTCTTCCACTTCACCTTCGTTATCACGGAACACATCAATTTCATAGCCAGTTAATTCGCAGGCCAATTTAATATTTACACCCCTGCGGCCAATGGCCAATGAAACCTGGTCGGGTTTTAAATATACATTGGCATGCTTGGTTTCATTGTCAAGCTCCATGCTGGTGATTTTTGCAGGAGTCAGTGAACGCTGAATTAATAATTGTGTATTGGCAGTCCAGTTTATTACATCAATATTTTCATTTTTTAGTTCTCTTACAATACCATGGATACGGCTTCCTTTCATACCTACGCAGGCACCAACAGGATCAATCCTGTCGTCGTAACTTTCTACTGCCACTTTTGCCCTTTCTCCCGGGTCTCTCACAATTTTCTTTACTACAATAAGGCCATCAAATATTTCGGGCACTTCAATTTCTAGCAGTTTTTCCAGAAAAGAAGGGCTTGTTCTTGAAATTATAATTACAGCCTGACTGTTTTTTAGTTCTACTTTTTTAACAACGCCTCTTATTGTTTCTCCTTTTTTAAAATAATCTGTTGGTATCTGCTCCGATTTTGGTAACAGCATTTCATTGCCTTCTTCATCCAGCAGCAACACTTCTTTTTTCCAAACCTGGTAAACCTCGCCGCTTACTATTTCACCAACCCGGTCTTCGTATTTTTTAATTAAGATGTTCTTTTTTAAATCATTGATACGGGCAGCCAATGTTTGCTTGCCAGCCAAAATAGCCCGGCGGCCAAATTCTTTCTGTATATCAACTTCCTCATACAGTTCTTCACCAACCTGGTAATCAGGTTCTATTTTAATGGCGTCTTTCAGTTCAATTTCTGTAAGCGTATTGTAAAGGTCGTCGTTGTCAACAATTGTACGGCGGCGGAAAATTTCCAAATCGCCTTTCTGGTCATTTACAACCACATCAAAACATTCGTCGCTGCCGTATTTTTTACGGATGAGTGTTTTAAACACATCTTCCATTACTTTCATCAGCGTTGGGCGGTCAATGTTTTCTGCTTCTTTAAATTCCTGGAAGGAATCAATTAAATTAATACGTGCCATAATCCTCTCCGGCTGCTCTCCCGATAGCTATCGGAATTTTTCCCCGCCGGTGTTGGGGTTTTTATTATGTAATTAGAATTTTATTAGAACCGTTGTTTGTTTTATATCTGTAAAGTTTAAGTCAGTGTTTTTTACAACTAATTTCTTTCCTTTTCCTTCTGTTTGTTCTATAGTTATTTTCTCCTCCGATACACCTAATAGTTTCCCTTCTTCTTTTTTATCCTCATTGGTTATAACTTCCACATACCTGCCAATATTTTTTTTGTATTGGCGAAGCATTTTCAACGGTTCTTCAATGCCGGGGCTGCTTACTTCCAGGGAAAAATCGCCATCGGGGTAGATTGCATTTTCTTCCATTATCCTATACAGGGCTCGGTTTATTTTAATACACTTTTCAATGCCAAGTCCGTTATCGGCATCCAAAAAAATCTTGATATTGTTGGTAGGCTTTATTTTAATGGAAACCAGAAAAATATCGTCCTGTAATAATGGTGCCAGCAATGTTTCAACGGCCTGTATATGTGTTTCCTGAGTCATGATAAAAGAAGAAGGGAACGTTTTCGTTCCCTTCATTTACTTCTTTGTCCGATGCAAATATAAGCAAGCTTATCTTAACTGCCAAAACCGGGCAATTATTAAATTTTAACAGCTTTGCTTTTGTTTGATTTATACCTTTGTTTCATGTTTAAAGTAATATTCGAATTGTTCCTTTTGTACCTGTTGTACAAACTAATATTTGATTTTATCATCCCTGTATATAATACTACCAAACAGGTAAAACAAAAAGTAGGCGAAATGCAGAGCAAAATGAATGAGCAAATGAAACAACAACAACAAAGTAGCCAATATAAAAACAGCACTTCCAAAGAAGCTGCCCCAAAAGCAAACAAGGAAGATTATATTGAGTTTGAAGAAGTAAAATAAAACACAGGAATGCTACAATCCAATGTTTTCAATTTTTTCATTGGGTTTTAAGAGATGTGTTTTTATTCCCAGTTTTTTTGCAGCTTCAATATTATTGGCCGAATCGTCAATAAAAATAGTTTCCCCCTTTTTAATATCAGCATCCTGCAAAACAAACTCATAAATTTCTTTATGGGGTTTTCTTAACCCAATTAAATGAGAGTAATAGGCTTTGCTGAAAAAAGAGTCCAGCAGCGGTTTTCCGGTATCCCTTGTAAATATTTGCTGAAAACATTTTAAATGAATGCTGTTGGTATTGCTTAGCAAATACAAATTATAATCCGGAGCCAGCAATTTCAGAAAACCAAGGCTTTCCGTTCTGAAATCAAGTAACATGGCATTCCATGCAGATTCAATTTGCCCGGTTGTTATATTGGCAGCAATTTGTTTTTTTATAGCTGCATAAAATTCTTGCTCATTAACTTTTCCAGTTTCTAAGTTTTCGAACAGTTCATTTGCTTTAAACTGGGAAAACATTTCTTCAAAATTTTCAATCCCCAGTTGCTCAAAGGCGGCAACAGTTTTATTGTAATCAATATTAAGCAGTACCCCGCCCAAATCGAATATGATATTTTTTAGCTGCTGCATATTTTTTTAAAGAGAGGCTGCAAAATATCTTATTTTACTTACTTTTGCCGTCCCGTTATATAAAATATAACAGGGCCCATAGCTCAGTTGGTTAGAGCACCTGACTCATAATCAGGGGGTCCCAGGATCGTGCCCTGGTGGGCCCACACAAAAAAATAGCCCGGGTAATCGGGCAATTTTTTTACAGTTCATTTAACCTTTCATTAACCCCGAAGGCGGTTATTTTTGCCTGTCAAGATATTATTATGAAGAAAATATTACTTGCTCTTGTTGCGTTTACTTCTGTTACAGTTGTTTTTGCCCAGTCTAAAAAAACAAGCTGGAGCAAAGTGGATTTAAGCAACCGCCCCGGCGATCATTTTATGCTGCAACTTAGCAGCGACCATTGGACCGGAACTCCTGACAGTATAGACAGGCATATCAGTGGCCTGGCCCGTGGTGCCAATATATATGTAATGCTGGATAAACCTTTTAAAGGCAACCCCCGCTTTAGTGTTGCGTTGGGTGTTGGTGTTGGCACAAGCAGTATTTATTTTAAAAACATGAATGTGGATGTAAAAGCATCAGGTACTTTTCTTCCCTTCAGGAACCTTGATACACTTGACCATTTTAAAAAATACAAACTTGTTACCTCCTTCCTCGAAATTCCGGTAGAACTCAGATTCACCGCTGACCCTTTAAAAGACAGCAAAAGTTTTAAAGCAGCAATTGGCGTAAAGGTTGGTACCTTGCTTAATGCTCATACAAAGGGTAAAAACCTGCAGGACAGAAACGGCAAAACCATCAACTCCTATACAGCCAAAGAAAATAAAAAGAATTTCTTCAACACAACAAGATTAAGTGTTACAGGAAGGGTTGGCTATGGTAAGTTTTCCCTGTTTGGAAGTTACCAGGTAAACAGCTTGTTTAAAGATGGGGTGGCTGCAGCCATCAAGCCTTTTCAGGTAGGTATTTGTGTCAGCGGGCTTTAAACTCATATCACTTAAAAGGGAATAAAATACAGCTATTGTTTTTAAAAAATTATCCCGGTTACTTATTTGTAACCGGGTTTTTTATTTGCTGCTGTTTTGCAATAGCGTAACTTTGTGCCTCACCCTTCATCATGAGCGACGAAATAAAACACGAATGTGGCCTCGCCTTCATTCGGCTCCGTAAACCTTTTAGTTATTATCAGCAACAATATGGCACGGTAATGTACGGCCTTAATAAGCTTTACCTGCTGATGGAAAAACAACACAACCGTGGCCAGGATGGAGCCGGTATAGCGACAGTAAAGCTGAATACCGAACCGGGGTATCCTTTCATGCACCGCTTACGCAGCAATGCCAACCAGCCCATTGCCGATTTATTTGCAACAATTGGAAAAGAAATTGATGAAATACAAAAGCACCAGCCAGATATAAAAAATCACCCGGGGCTAATGAAGGGTCATATCAATTACCTCGGCGAAGTATTGCTAGGGCATCTCAGATACGGCACTCAGGGAAAAAACAATGTGGAGTTTTGTCATCCATTTATAAAACGTCATACTATTCCTTCAAGAAACCTTGCCCTGGCAGGTAATTTTAATTTAGTAAACACAGAAGAATTATTTGGCCTGGTTAATATTGACCCCGGAGAGTTTCAGCACCAAAGTGATTTGGCTGCTATGATGGAAGTGCTGCATCATTTTTTGGCAAAGGCAGATGAAGCTTTTCAGGAACATTTAGATATTGTGAAAGTGCTAAAAAAAGCTGTGCCTTTATTCGACGGCGGTTTTCACTTCAGCGGTTTGGTAGGCAATGGCGATGCATTTGTAATGAGAGATGCACATGGCATCCGGCCTTCTTATTATTATGTAAATGATGATGTAATTGTGGCTGCAAGCGAAAGAGCTGCCATACGTACCGCATTTAATGTAGGTGAAAATGAAGTGCAGGAACTGATGCCCGGCTGTGCCATATTGTTGCTGATAATAACTAAAAGGTTTACGGAGCCGAATGAAGGC
>JANNAM010000184.1:0-10281 GCA_031384415.1 Bacteroidota bacterium | reverse complement strand
AAACTGAAAGGAAGCGTTTTAATTCTTTTAGTTTTTAGATATTATCTGGGCAACCGTTTTTCTTTTTCTTTTTTACTTCAGGGAGAAGGTGGCCAAAGGCCGGATGAGGCTTTTTTCGGGCGGATTTTTGGTTACTTTTTTCCGCAAAAAAGTGACAAGAAAAAGGGGTAAAGATTTCTCTCTTCGTTCGAAATGACAGGAGGGGCGTTCGAAATGACAGGAAAATTTTAAACCCAATTGAAACTACCAATCCCAAAACAATACATCACCTACATCGTAAAATTCATCGGCTGTTTTTGCCTGTTGTATTTTACAACAGTAGCAATTGAAGGCCTCGCCACCCCGGCCAACCGCTATGCTCCTTTTGTGGCGCATTACCTGGATTACCCTGCCCTGCTGAGGTATTCATTATTGTATGGCTCCCGTTTTTTATTATCGCTTCTTGGTTACAACAGCATTGTACCCGATGGGTTTCACCTGCAATTGGGCAATAGCAGCGTACAACTGGTATATGCCTGCCTGGGCGTGGGCGTCACCTGCTTTTGGCTGGCCTTCGTATTTGCCAACAACGGAACCTGGAAAAAGAAAGCGGCCTGGATGCTGGGCGGCAGTTTCATAATATGGTGTATCAATGTAGTACGCATCAGTTTGCTCTTAAAAACTTCCAGCCAAAACCAGCAGCTTCCCTTTGGAATGGACAATCATACTTTTTTTAACATCCTGGCTTATGCTGCCATTTTTATACTCATTTATTTTTTCGACAGGGGGCAGCGCCACATTCCCCCTCTCCGCCAGGAGAGGGGTCAGGGGTTAGGCAAATAATACCAAAAAACAACCTTATGCCAACCATATAGCAACGCCATAGTAACGCCATACCTAAGCCATCAGAAGCCATTAAAAACAGCATTATGTTAAATTGGCTGGCCATGCTTAAAAATTAAAAGCCAATGGCAATAACTGCCAGTAGTTTTACTGCACCAAATTAAGAGCAGAGAAACAACGTAAAATGCTGAAATCAAAATGTAGCAAACAAAAAGATCTTTATAGTGACATTTACTCCTTGAATTTAAGAGTAGCATTACCAATGTAGAAGTTACAGTAGTACAACTGTTGCACATAGCTGCTTCCCGAAAAAAGGCTGTAATTTTTTTCGGGGCTCTTTTTTGTTTCTTTTTGGAGAAGCAAAAAGAAAATAAATAAATTGACAAAAGACTTCATCCTTTTCCCTTCTCCTTCAAGAGAAGCTGGCCAAAAGCCAGATAAGGCTGTTTTCGGGGCTTTTTTTTGCCTGTCCCGGCCATTCGGGAAGCAAAAAGAAAAAAATATAGATTTCTCTCTTCGTTCGAAATAACAGGAGAGGTGTCCGAAATGACAGGAAATAAAAACAGTTGCCCAAATATTAACTAAAACAAAAAGAATAAAAGTTTAACTGACTAAAGAAAACACAATTGACAAAAGACCTCATCATCCTCGGCATCAATGCCTACCACGCCGACTCATCAGCCGCCATATTTGTAAATGGCAAAATGATAGCCGCCATCGAAGAAGAACGTTTCAGAAGGGTAAAACACTGGGCAGGATTTCCATCACTGGCAATTGAATTTTGCCTGAAAGAAGCAGGCATCGGGTATGAAGAAGTGGATTATTATGCCATTGGCCGTGACCCGAAAGCAAAGTTTTTTAAGAAGCTGCTGTACCTGGCAATGCACCCTGCAGGAAGTATGAAAGCGGTTAAAGAACGATTGCAGAACAGCAAAAAAGTAACTTCAATAGATATAGAACTTTCCCGTCTCTCCGGCTTATCCGCAGGACACAGTGTGCCGGCAAAAAACTTTACCGCAAAAATAAAACAGGTAGAGCATCACCGCAGCCATATTGCTTCAGCCTTCTTTGCATCGCCATTCGATAAAGCAGCCTGCCTTTCCATTGACGGCTCAGGCGACTTTAGTACCACCATGATTGGTGTGGGCAATGGCAATAATATTGAAATACTCGATTCGGTCGACTTTCCGCATTCCATCGGAATCTTTTATACTGCTTTTACTCAGTTACTTGGCTTTCGGCATTACGGCGACGAATATAAAGTGATGGGCATGGCACCTTACGGCGAACCAAAATATCTTGATAAACTAAAGGATGTAATCACGCTCACAAATGATGGGTTGTTTAAACTGAACCTGTCTTATTTTAGAACCGGCACACAGGGCATCATTTCTTATGGCTATGACAATACGCCCATTGTAGCGCCGCTGTTTACCCAAAAAATGATAACAGTTTTTGGAGAACCAAGAAAAAAGGACGAACCGCTTGCACAATATCATAAAGACATGGCAGCATCGGTGCAGCGCTTTACAGAGCAGGTTATTTTTCACATCCTGGAGCATCTGTACAAACGAACCGGGTTGGAAAATGTATGCATTGCCGGAGGCGTGGCCCAAAACAGTGTAGCCAATGGAAAAATACTACGAAACACTTCTTTTAAAAACATCTACATACCATCGGCAGGCCATGATGCAGGCATTTCAATGGGCACTGCATTATATACACAGCACCAGTTATTAAATTATGAAAGGCAGCCGGCCATAAAATCTGCTTACACCGGCAGCCGCTTCAGCAATGATGAGATAAAAAAAATACTCGACGAACAAAATATTGGGTACAAAGAATTACCCGATGAAGAACTGTTTGATAAAATAACCGACTGCTTAATAAACGGGGGAGTGGCAGGCTGGTTCAGTGGCAGGGCCGAGTTTGGCCCCAGGGCATTGGGTGGCCGTTCCATCATTGCCGACCCACGCCGCAATGATGCCAAAGAAATACTGAACACTAAAATAAAACGCAGGGAAAGTTTCAGGCCTTTTGCCCCATCTATATTAAAAGAATATGTGGCCGAGTATTTTGAATATACAGATGAAGTACCCTTTATGGAAAAGGTTTTTCCAATTAAAAAAGAAAAGCAGTCACTCATTCCTGCTGTAACACATGTGGATGGTTCGGGAAGGCTGCAGTCGGTGGATATGGAAATATCTCCACGTTACTATAAACTAATTGAAGCTTTCCGGGTCAAAACGGGCATACCAATACTGCTCAATACATCGTTTAATGAAAATGAACCCATTGTAAATACACCGCAGGAAGCGCTGGCCTGCTATTTACGAACCAATATGGACATGCTGGTAATGGAAAATCTGCTAATTGAAAGGGTTGTCGTATGATTGTATACTCCTTAACGTCAGTTTGCAGAAAAAATAAGGCATAGAGTATGTTTTAATGCAGATGTTGAAAAGTGCATAAAATAAACTTCTGCAGGCGGGCAACAGATTAAAAAAATCAGGTATCTTCGTTATAACCTGACTAAACTGTTGCTGCTACGATTTACACGGATATTTTTCCGGTAAATTTTAATTTAACACCATGAAAGTATCAATTATAACAGTCACATTTAATTCTGCAAAGTACTTGCCGGATTGTATCAATTCTGTAATAAGCCAGCAGCATAAAAACATAGAACATATAATTGTAGACGGGGGATCAACAGACGGCACTGTCGGCATTATTAAAAGTTACGGGAAAAAAATTAGCCAATGGGTTTCTGAAAAAGACGGAGGCATGTATGATGCCCTTAACAAAGGAATGAAAATGGCTACAGGTGATGTGGTGGGTATTTTAAACAGTGATGATATGTTTTTTTCGCCCGATTCAGTTGCTCAGATTGTAAACAGTTTTAAAGAATATAAAGTAGATTCTGTGTATGCCGACCTGGTATATGTTGATCAGGAAGAAACCCGCCGAGTACTTCGTTACTGGAAAGGATTTACTTATCAAAGATTCCGTTTTTTATATGGCTGGATGCCGGCGCACCCTACTTTTTACATACGCAGGGAAATCATTGAACAGTTAGGAGGGTACGAAACACATTATTATTCTGCCAGCGACTACGAATTTATGGCAAGGTACCTATACAAATACCGCATTAGTTCTCATTACCTGCCAAAGCTGGTTATTAAAATGCGTAAGGGCGGGCAAAGCAACAGCAGCCTTTACAACCGCCTGCGTGCCAACCGCCGTGACTATCTGGCCATGAAAAGAAACCAGATTCCTTTTCCTTTTATGGTTTCGGTTTTAAAACCATTGCGTAAACTGCCACAGTATTACAGCAGCCTCGTTCAAAGGTTTTTGTAGTACATCACCACGCAAAGCAGTTAATCAGCTTACAACAACATCTTATAACTTTGCTCCTTGGCAACTTGGCGTGAAGCCTTTTTACATGTTCAACTTCTTCAAAAAAAACGAACCACATTCTTATTTACAGAACCTGCTTCCTGTAACAACTGATATGCACTCTCATATCCTGCCGGGCATTGATGATGGCTCGCCGGATATTGCCACATCACTGGAACTGATAAGAGGGCTTAACAAACTTGGTATAAAAAAAAGCATCACCACGCCGCATATCATCGGCGACTTATACCGAAACACACCCCACACAATAAATAAGGCATTGCAGCAAACAAAAGATGCCTGTGCTGCCGAAGGAATTGACATTGAATTAAGCGCTGCCGCCGAATATATGCTGGATGACCATTTTATGGCACTGCTTAAAAACGGTGAACCGCTGCTTACCATTCACAGCAATATCATTTTAACCGAGCAGTCGTATGCATCACCCAATAATAAACTGGAAGAAACTGTATTTGAAATCATCACGGGCGGCTACAATCCCATTATGGCGCATCCTGAGCGCTATGGTTATTACCATAAAAACTACGACAACTATCACCGGCTGAAGGAACTTGGTTTTATACTGCAGGTAAATTTATTATCGCTTACAGGTTACTACGGCGGGGCAGTTGCCAAAGCGGCCAAATACATCATGACGCATGAACTTGCCGATTATGTTGGTACCGACCTACACCATGCAAAACATTTAGCTGCCCTGCAGCAAAAAGAAAACCTGCAGTTATTCATTAAATACACAGAAGGAAAATCCTTTAATACTTTTTAAATGTAAAATAGCAATTGAATAGACAATTAATGGAAAAGTATTGTTTAACTCAATTCAAATACTGTGGAAATAGATTATACTTTCCGTGTTTAAGAGTAGAATTACTGAAGCTGAAGCCACAGTAGTACTGAAGTCGAACATAGCTGCTTCCCGAAAAAAGGCTGTAATTTTTTTTGGGGCTCTTTTTTTGTTACTTTTTTGGAGAAGCAAAAAAGTAAATACAAATAGCAGGATTTAGGAAAAAAGAATGAACTGCATGTAATTTACAAGCCCGGTCACCGGGTCTTTTTGTTACACTTTTTTTTGCACCGTATGAAACAGCTCTCTTCTCTCAATAAATATTTCTGGAAATACCGCTGGCATTTTTTGCTGGGTATTTTATTTGTTGTGCTCACCAACTATTTCCGCATACTTGCCCCGCAGTTAACAGGCTATGTAGTAAATGAAGTGGTTCATAAAGTGGATGCACCACAAAAAGCCGCTGCAGCATCTGATAATTATTCCGGCGTTGTTAAATTCATCATCACAAAATTTGAAGCCACACATTCAACCGCTGAAAAGATTTTATACTCCGGCATTATTTTACTCATCCTTGCCATCATCAGCGGCTTCTTTATGTTTTTGATGCGGCAAACCATTATTGTAATGAGCCGCCACATTGAATACGACCAGAAGAATGAAATATTCAGTCATTACCAGCAATTAGACACCAACTTTTACAAAACCCACCAAACCGGTGACCTGATGAACCGTATTGCCGAAGATGTAAGCCGTGTAAGAATGTACAGCGGCCCTGCCATCATGTATTTTATTAACCTTGCTGCAGTAATTGTGTTCAGTGTTTTCTTTATGTGGAAGGCCAGCCATACACTTACCCTGGTGGCTTTATCTCCCTTGCCCTTACTGGCCATCACTATTTATTTTGTAAACAATATCATTAATAAAAAAAGCGAACGCATCCAGTCGCTCTTAAGCGATTTAACCACCAATGCACAGGAATCTTATTCGGGCATCAGGGTAATAAAATCATTTGTACAGGAAAAAGCCATGTTTGGTTTCTTTAAAAAGAACAGCGAAGCCTACCGCAGCAATGCACTCAGCCTTGCCAAAACAGAAGCCATTTATTTTCCCAGTATGGCACTGTTAATTGGCTTAAGCACTTTAATAACAATTATGGTAGGTGGCCTGATGGTAATAAAAGGAACTGTAAGCATGGGCACCATTGCCGAATTTGTTCTTTACATACAGATGCTCACCTTCCCTGTAAGCGCCATCGGCTGGACTGCAAGCATGACACAAAGGGCAGCAGCTTCGCAAAAAAGAATTAATGAATTTCTGCTTACCGAACCAGTAATAAAAAATGAAGTTGAGCAGGAAGTTAAATTCAAGCATCAATCTTCGCAAGCATCTTCTCTATTTCCTCGCCCTTTGGGGTTCTCTGATAAGAGAACGAACGAAGTTCTGGAGGGGGCTGTTTCTTTCACCTCTGTAGATTTCATTTATCCCCACACAGGCATTCATGCACTAAAGAATTTTACACTGCAGATAAATAAAGGAGAAAAAATTGCCATTGTGGGAAGAACAGGTTCGGGCAAATCAACCATTGCACAGTTACTGCTGCGTATGTATCAGCCACAAAAAGGATTGATAACGTATGACGGAGTTCCTGTTAATAAAATCAACCTTGCCTCCCTTCGTTCGCAAATCAGTTATGTGCCGCAGGATATATTTTTATTCAGCGAAACGGTAAGCAATAATATCCGCTTTGGGTTGGATGAAGCAATGCAGGAGAGGGTTGTAAAAGCGGCTAAGCAGGCGAGTGTACACAATGAAATAGAAAGCTTTCAGCATGGTTATGATACGATGATTGGAGAACGGGGTGTAACATTAAGCGGCGGGCAAAAGCAACGCATTTCCATTGCAAGGGCATTGATAAAAGATCCGCAACTGGTAATATTTGATGATTGCCTGAGCGCTGTGGATGCCCGTACAGAAAAAGAAATCATCGGCAACCTTTACAGTTATTTAGATAATAAAACTGCCATTATCATTACACACCGCATTTTTTCTCTTTTTGAGTTTGATAAAATAATTGTATTGGATGAAGGGGCAATTGCAGAACAGGGTAAACACGATGAACTCATACTCAAGAACGGTTATTACGCTGAAATGTATGCAAGGCAGCAGGAGCAGGAGAGGGCTGGTTAATAGTTAATAGTTCATAGTTAATAGTTTTTAGTCCGGAGTATTTACAGGAAGGATAAATCTAAATATCGCTCTGTAAAGCAAAATTTTGCTATATCAAAAACAATTTTATCTTTGCCTTTCCCAAAATAATGGGTAAATCGTTTAAACTTAAAACCTTATAACAGTGGCGTACGAGAACAATGACAAAAAAATGGAGAGTGTTTACAGCAAACGCATCAGGGCCGGAAAAAGAAGGACTTACTTTTTTGATGTAAGAGAAACCCGTGGCAATGACTTTTACTTAACAATCACCGAAAGCAGGAAGCGTTTTGATTCTGACGGCTACGACCGTCACAAAATCTTTTTGTATAAAGAGGATTTTAATAAGTTTATTAAAGGATTGGGTGAAGCAGTTGATTATGTGAAAACAGAATTAATGCCCGACTTTGATTTTGATGCCTTCAACCACGACACACCTTACGAAGGCGGGGATGAAGCTGTGATCAGAACTCAGTCTGCTGATGCACCGGTTACTGAAGCAACTGAAGTTGTTGAAACAGCAACAGCAACACCGGTTGCTGAGGAGCCAGCAACAGAAAACATTACACCAGCAGCAGAAGAAGAAACCAAACCAACAGATAACGGCAGTCATGAGGAAGTAGATAAGTGGTAATTCACTTACAAACTAATTGCTTATTAAGCCTCCTGTTAAAGGGAGGTTTTTTATTTCCGCAGTTTCTTATAAGTATTTATCAAACCATTGGTGGATGAATCGTGTGAAGTAACTGAATCATCATTTACCAGTTCAGGCAATATTTTATTTGCCAATACTTTCCCCAGTTCCACTCCCCATTGGTCGAAACTGTAAATATTCCAGATAACACCCTGTACAAATATTTTGTGTTCGTAAAAAGCAATCATTTGCCCTAAAGTAAAGGGTGTAATCTCTTTAATTAAAAAAGAATTGGTGGGGCGGTTTCCTTCAAAAACACGGTAAGGGTTTTCATGCGCTGTTCCGTTCATTAACGCTTCTGTTTGTGCAAAAAAATTGCTCAGCAGTTTCTGGTGATGATCGCCAATAGCATTTGGCTGATGGCCGGTGCAATAAAATCGCAGGGAATAATTTGTGTGCCCTGGTGAATAAGCTGGTAAAAAGCATGCTGGCCATTGGTGCCTGGTTCTCCCCATATAACAGGGCCGGTAGCATAATCCACTTTAGCACCGTTTCTGTCAATATACTTGCCGTTGCTTTCCATATTGCCCTGCTGAAAGTATGCGGCAAAGCGGTGCATGTACTGGTCGTAAGGAAGTATGGCTTCATTGGTACAGCCATAAAAATTGACATACCAAATCCCAATCATCGCCATCAGTACCGGAATGTTTTTTTCAAAAGGCTGTTCTTTAAAATGCTTGTCGGCTGCATGGGCACCTTTCAGCAATGCTTCAAAATTATTATAGCCAATAGTAAGTGCAATTGACAAACCAATGGCGCTCCACAAACTGTATCTGCCACCCACCCAATCCCAAAAGGGAAACATATTTGCCTTGTCTATACCAAACTTAAGCACTTCAGTTTCGTTGGTGCTGAGCGCCACAAAATGTTTGGCAATATGCTGTTCATCTTTTGCTGACTGCAAAAACCATTGCCTGGCAGTAAATGCATTGGTCATGGTTTCCTGGGTAGTAAATGTTTTGGATGCAATCAAAAACAATGTTTCTTCAGCGGTTACTTTCTTCATTGTTTCGGCAATATGAGTTCCGTCAACATTGCTTACAAAATAGGTTTGTATTCCATCAACCCAATATGGTTTCAGTGCTTCTGTAACCATCACCGGGCCAAGGTCGCTGCCGCCAATGCCGATGTTTACAATGTATTTTATCTTTTTGCCCGTATAACCTTTTTTATCTCCGTTGTGAATTGCTGAACAGAAATCTTTCATTTGCAGCAATACTGCTTTCACTTCGGGCATCACATCTTTGCCATCAGTCATTACAGGATTACCTGAAAAATTCCTCAATGCTGTATGCAGCACTGCCCGGTTTTCTGTTTCATTTATTCTTTCGCCGGCAAACATGGAAACTATTGCCGCAGGCAGTTCGCAATCCGCTGCCAGTTTTAATAAGAGTTCAACTGTTTTATCAGCAATAATATTTTTAGAATAATCAAAGAGTATATCGCCTGATGACAGGGAGAATTTGGCAAATCTGTTTGCATCATCCGCAAACAAATCTCTCATGTGCAGCAATTTCATCTGGCTACAATGATTTTGCAATGCATGCCAGGCAGGGGTGGTGGAGGGGTTTATATTTGGAAGCACTTTTTGAATGATGAGTTATGAATGATGAGTTATGAATGCTCAGTGCTACGAAGTTATTCAAAAAATTATACCGTAGTTTTAAAAACTACGGTATAATTAAACTATTTCAAAACCGAAAAGTGAGTCACAACTTTAAACTTAAAACCTTAGACTTACAACTTACATCTTCGAAGGAATCATTCCCCTTATCCCCATATCCACCACCTGTTCGCCAAGCAGGGGTTCATACAAACCATTTCCATTGCCATCAATCCATTCAAAACTTTTATTGATGGAAAGGGAAACAATGATATTGATATCGTTTGTTTCGCTGCCGGTAACAACCAGTGGCGCTGCAAACTGCCCTGTTACCACACATGAGCCTGCAGGCACGGGTGAAGTAGCAAATAAAGGATTGGGAACTGTGGTAGCACCCGGAGGAGCCTGGCCTTTGCTTACAAACCCAACGCCGGATACTGCACCTTCAACAGCCCAGTAGCCTTGTAGTTTATTTGCATTAACTGCTATGGTGGAATCTTTTACTTTAAAAGAAGACAGGTAAGTATTGTAACCAATGAATGATGCAACTGTAGCATCAATCTTTTGCCCGGAAGCGCTGATATAAACATTGTAATTTTGATAAGCCAGCGAAACCCTGAGCCAGTTGTAAGTGCCAGCAGCAAAGTTGCTGATTGGCACACTTAAAAATGCCTTGCCATCGCCTGCAAAATTTGATTTGCTGAAATCAATGGCGGTTGCACCACCCACTGATGTTTCGGGTGCATGATATAA
>JANNAM010000158.1:0-6911 GCA_031384415.1 Bacteroidota bacterium | reverse complement strand
GTTTGCTGATTAAGAAAATCTTTAGCGTCGTCAATAGTCTGAGAAAATGATGGGAGTGAGAATAAAATAACCAGTGTTGCTGTAAAAATATTTTTGATATTCATAGCATTTTACTTTTAGAATTAGTTGTCCTACGATTTTAGAGAGTTTGAATTGGTTGCCTGCTAACACAAAGATTGCCGTTATTACCAGCAATTCCAAAAAATCTCTCCTTAAAAAGATAGGCGTTCGGGATTAACAAAAATATATTCCCCTTCCCCCCAACACCCATTTACCCCCATCCCCATGTGAAAAATTTTCTCCCCCAATCTGCCCTCAAATACGTTTCTTTGCAAAACGTTTTTATAAATGGCTCTCCCCAATTCTTCAGCTCCTGCGGTTTTAATTTTACAGGATGGTACTGTTTTCTATGGCAAGGCTTTTGGCAAAAAAGGCATCGCCACCGGCGAAATATGCTTTAATACCGGCATGACCGGCTACCAGGAAGTTTTTACCGACCCCAGTTATTTTGGCCAGGTGCTCATTATGAACAGTGTGCATATTGGCAACTACGGTGTGAAGGAATTAGATGTGGAAAGCGATGGTATCAAGGTAAAGGGCGTAATTGGCCGCAACCTGGAAGAAAAGTTCAGCCGCTTTATGGCCGACGACAGCCTGCAGGGTTATTTTGAAAAACAAAACCTGGTGGCCATTGATGATGTGGATACAAGGGCGCTGGTTGCTCATATCCGTACACAGGGGGCGATGAACTGCATTATATCATCCGAAACTGCGGATGTGGAAAAACTGAAAGCCGATTTGAATGCTGTGCCTTCGATGGACGGACTGGAACTGGCAAGTGTGGTGAGTACAAAAGAAAGTTATTTTTTGGGAGACGAAAAAAGTGAAATAAGAATTGCGGTGCTGGATTTTGGCATCAAGAAAAATATACTGAACTGTCTGGTTGAAAGGGGTGCTTATGTAAAAGTGCACAATGCCAAAACAAGTTTTGAAGAGCTGGAGCAGTTTAAACCCAATGGTTATTTTATCAGCAATGGCCCCGGCGATCCTGCACCAATGGATTATGCAGTGAAAACTGTGAAGCAAATACTGGCGGCAGATAAACCTTTGTTTGGTATTTGTCTTGGCCACCAGTTGCTGGCGCTGGCCAATGATATCCCTACTTTTAAAATGCACCACGGCCACAGGGGATTAAATCATCCGGTAAAAAATATCATTAGTGGCAGGAGTGAGATAACCACACAAAACCATGGCTTTGGTGTGCAGCCAGATGCTGTTAAAGCAAATGCCAATGTAGAAATTACCCATGTTAACCTCAATGATGATTCCATAGAAGGCATCCGAATAAAAAATAAAAAAGCTTTCTCTGTGCAGTATCATCCCGAAGCTACTCCCGGGCCGCATGACAGCAGGTATTTGTTTGATGAGTTTATTTCACTGCTTCGCAGTAATTGATAGAATACAAATAACACAGATGAAACTGATTTGCACTGATTTTTCGTTTTCATTCGTGGCAATTTGTGTAATTTGTGGCCATGAAAATAGCAATCATCAACGGGCCCAACTTAAACCTGCTGGGCAAAAGAGAAGTGGATATTTATGGGGGAGAATCTTTTGAGTCTTACCTGAAAACGCTGCATGATAAATATGCCAATATTGAAGTTTCCTATTTTCAAAGTAATGTGGAAGGTGAACTGGTGAATGAAATACAAAGAGTTGGTTTTTCTTTTGATGGTATAATTTTTAATCCGGGTGGATACACTCACACATCTGTAGCTATTGGCGATGCCATTGCTGCTGTTACAACTCCTGTTATTGAAGTACATATCTCCAATATTTTTGGCCGGGAAGAATTTCGTAAACTATCTCATGTATCGGGCAAAGCTGTTGGTGTTATCAGCGGGCTGGGGTTGAAGGGGTATGAGCTGGCTTTGGAATGGTTTATAAAAAAGGGTTGAGATAGAATCTAAAAACCTTACTTCATTTTTCTACACTACTTAATTTATTACAGCGACCCTGTCATTTCGACCAACGGGAGAAATCTGTACACAATTACAATGTAATAGAATTCTCACTTCGTTCGAAATAACAGGGCTTAGTATCAATTGTTGAGCATGTAAAACACCGCAAATGCAATTACAAAAAGTATTACTGAGTAAATGATGATAACCGTTGTGTTCGGTTGTCTTGTTTTGCTGTTGTACCTGTAGCCGCAGGCATTGCATTTGGTGTGGTGAAACATTTTTGGGCCGAGTAAGCCGCCCCACCAGGTATATTTTATGGGAGATACTAATGGGCTGCCGCATTTGGGGCAACCATTTTCGTTGCTGAATTCGTTGAGCTGGTCGGTCATAATTGTTTTGTTGAAAATCAATATTTATAAAATTACCCTCAGCATCAAAGCATAACCCACATCTTTTTTAGGGTTGTCGGCAATTTTTATAATGTGCAGGCCCTCGCTGGTCCACACTTTAAACAGTTCGCCTTTTTTTCGTTTGGTAATTTGTGCATCTAACTGCGGCAGCATTACACCCTGCACAAACCAGCCCAGGTCGCCGCCTTTGGCAGAAGATTCAAAGTCGGAACTGTAAGTACTTGCCATTGCAGCAAAAGTAGAAGTACCTGATTTTATTTTACTGATGATATTATCTGCCAGCGAATCGGCAAACTTTGGACGAAAGGTAGAAGTATCTAAAAGGATATGGGTGATGTGATAAAAAGTATTAGGGGCTTTTATTAAAATCTTCACTAAAATATTTTCTCCTTTAAAGGGGCCATAAGTTTTTCCAACCTTTCCTTTGTAAGCCAGGCTGTCGGCCTTGCCAAGAAAAGAAGCTGTACTGATTACTGAAATGGTATCAATGAAGAATTTTTTCTTCAGCACAAATTTTACATAACCAATGGGGTTGGAAGTGGTGTCGAGTATTTTTTTTATTTGTGCAATATTCTGGCTATGAAGCTTGCAGGTGGCCAAAGCAAAAAGAGCAAGTACAATTATTTTTTTCATCTGGGCTTTATGTAAAGGTGTCTGACACCTCTGTTAATTTTAAAAATTGAAATTGGTTTATTTTTTCTGCAGCATTATTAATTGAAAAGTATCAGCAGGTGTCATGACACCTGCTACGGATTATAATTTAAGTTTTCTTATAACAGCTTTCACCTGCTTTTTCATTTCATCCAGTTCGCTGAATTTTTGCTGAATAAAACTGTTGTCTTCCAGCTTGCCCATTACCTTATTCATTTCTTCATTGGTTTCATACACCATTTTCCTGAAAGGAGTATTGTAATCTTTTGCCCTGCTGCTGTAAATACCTTTGCAAATAAAATCTTTGGTGGCAATGGCCTGCTGCAGCAATTGTTTTAGTAAAGCCGGGTTAAACTGCCGGGGAGTAATATTCAGTATTTCCAGTAAAGATGTGTAAGCATGATGCAATTTATCAGTGCTGTAAGCAACACCCTGCTGACGGTAAAAATTATGCAGTTCGTCCCAGCTTTTAATTTTATCTGCCTTTATGTTGCGCTTTAATTTTTCAACTACTGTTTTTTGAATGAGCTGCCCGCCAATATTCAGCCATTCGCTGCGTTGAATTTTTGCTGACAATGTTTTCTTTAATTCTTCAAAATTAATAAAGCTGTTTAGCTGAATGTGCTGCAGCAATTCCATGGTGCCGTAATACTGAATGATTTCTTTAAATACACTGATTGCCTGTGGCACTTTCAATACTTCAGTTGTACGGGAAGTGTTTTCCCATCCGTTGGCAATTGCATTGCCTTCCTTGTTCGGCTTAAGTGATTCAAGTATTTTTAGCCCGTCGAATAATTCATTCACTGTATCGGGGGCCAGGAAATTATATTCGATGGTTTGAATTTTTTCTGTACGCCTGTCCCTGTCAGTATATTTCCATGCATTGCGTGCCAGTGCATACATATTGTACATGAACCAGTAGCCGGGCATTACCTGCAGCTTATCATTGCTTACATCATTGCTTACTAAACTAAAGGGAACAGGAATATTTAATTCGGCAGGAAAATCGCCTTTGGCAATAATAGTGAAGGAGGCAAATTTTGAATTGTGTTTAAGGCTTACACACAGCCCAGGCCAAAAGCCCCGGCCTGCAATAACTTCACCATCTGCGGCACGGCTGTTATGATTGCTGCCAATAGTGGCACCTGCGGCCATATTGCTTTGTCCCATTACGAGAGCAGCACATAAAAATGAATTGTTATGGTGCTGTTCATGAGCTGGAAAAATTAATGAGTTCAATACTTCGCAGCAACTGATAGTAGAGTTGTTACCGAGATAAGAGTTCAATAACCTTGCGCCATATTTTAATTGCGAATGCGATGCCATTACAAAGCGAACTGCCTTGGCGCCATAAAAAATGCGGCATCCATATCCAACAATGCCATTTACTATTTCGCAGCCTTCGCCAATTTGTGAGCGGCGTTTTTCATCGCTGTTTACGGTAAGGTTTTTTAATTTGTTGGCGCCTTTAAAATAAGCATCGGTTCCTACCAAAACGTCTTTAATTATTTTACAGTTCTTAATAACTGTGCGGTCGCCAATTTGACCATAATAGCCACGGAGTTTGTCAAAACGTTTTTCGGTAAAGGCCGCAAGCTTATTCATCAGTGCTTCATCATCCCTGTTCCTGCTCCATAAATAAGCATCGCCTGCCAGCATTCCGTTAAATGGCAACACACTTCTGCCGCCGTTTTCATTGCACAGTTCCATCCACACCCTCACCCTTTCTTCTTCGCCTTCTTTTAAAATACCATTGCCAAATTTTGCATTGTCGGTGCAGGCCAGTTCATTTACGTTGGCAATCATTACTTCGTTGCCGATGATATAATGGCTGAGATAATTAACATTGTCAATACAAACATTGCTGCCAAAATCGCAACTGATGATGGTGCTGTTGTATAAACCAACCGGCATTCTTAAATTGTGAAACTCCAGGTAAAAGGATTCTAATTTGCCAATGCGTATCAGGCCATGAAACTTACAGTTTTTAACCAGCTCGGGATTAAAAGATTTAGAAACAAAAATATTATTCCAGTCGTCGGATGTATTGCGGTTGCGAACCAGCACTTCAATTTCAAGTGCCGATAATTTGCGGTACTCAATTCCATTCTTATTCTGGGTATTACGCAGGTAGTATTCATCTTTCCCGGCAGGGATATATTTTTTATCTACAAAGTTGTAGCCTAAATTATCAACAGGATGTTTTTGAATGATGTTCATGAAGCCAGTTGATAATTGGTTAATTGATAATTGATAATTTTCCTGTACCAGCCATTTTTTAAACTTATTTAAGTTTCAAGTTAAGAATAATCAAAGTAAAATTGAAAGATTCAATGCACAGGAAAATTATCCATTAATGCATTATCCATTATCATTCCACGGTCACACTCTTCGCAAGGTTTCTCGGTTTGTCCACATCAATTCCTTTTAATGTGCCCACATAATAAGAGAGCAGTTGCAAAGGAATTACACTTAGCATCGGTGCAATCACTTCATCGGCGGCGGGAATGGCAAATACATCATTGCTTAGCGTGGGGCTTATTTCATCGCCTTCTGTAATGATGGAAATTACTTTGCCTTTACGGGCTTTTATTTCCTGCATATTACTTACAATTTTTTCGTGGTACGAATCTTTTGTGGCAACAAAAACTACCGGCAAATTTTCATCCACCAATGCAATCGGGCCATGTTTCATTTCGGCAGCAGGATAGCCTTCGGCATGTATGTATGAAATTTCTTTCAGTTTTAAAGCACCTTCCAGCGCTACCGGAAAATTATATCCTCTTCCCAAAAATAAAAAGTCACTTGCATCTTTATATTTAACAGCAATGGTTTTCAGTTCATCTGCATTTTTTAAAATGGCTTCCACTTTTTCAGGAACGTCCTGCAGTTCGTTCAACAGCTTCATGTAATATTCATCCGTAATGGTTCCTTTAGCTTTGGCAATTTTCAATGCCATCATATTCAGCACTGCCAGTTGCCCGGTAAATGCTTTGGTGCTTGCCACGCCAATTTCGGGGCCGCTGTGTGTGTAAGCGCCAGCATGAGATAACCTTGCTATGGATGAACCAACAGCATTTACCACACCAAAAATTAAAGCGCCCTGTTCTTTAGCCCTTTCCAATGCCACCAATGTATCTGCCGTTTCGCCGCTTTGCGAAATGGCAATGATAACATCGCCTTTATTGATGATAGGATTCCTGTATCTGAATTCAGATGCATATTCTACTTCCACCGGTATGCGGCAAAGTTCTTCAATAACATACTCGGCAATTAACCCGGCATGCCAGCTTGTGCCACATGCAACTATTACAATGCGGCTTGCATTCATCAGTTGCTCCATATTATTTTCCACGCCAGCCATAGTGATGGTTCCTGCAGCAGCATCCAGCCTTCCCCTCAGGCAATCATGAATGGTGCTGGGCTGTTCAAAAATTTCCTTGAGCATAAAATGTTCGTAGCCGCCTTTTTCAATGGCGGCCAGTTCCATATCAAGCTTTGTAATAAAGGGTGTAATTTTTTCGTTGCCCAGGTTTTTTAAAATCAGTTCATTGGGTTTTACAATGGCCAGTTCATAATCATTTATATAAACAACTTCCTTGGTGTATTCCAGCATCGGGCTTGCATCGCTGCCCAAAAAATGTTCGCCTTTGCCCACACCAATTACCAATGGGCTTCCTTTTCTTGCAGCAATAATTGTTTCGGGGTCATCGGCATCAATCAGTAAAATACAGTAAGCTCCGGTAATTCTTTTCAGTGCCACTCTTACTGCTTCTTCCAAACCGCATTCGTTATTGTTCTTGATGTCTTCAATAAAATTTAATAACACTTCCGTGTCAGTTTCGCTGGTGAAACTGTATCCTTTGTTAAGCAGCTCTTTTTTTAT
>JANNAM010000141.1:0-5452 GCA_031384415.1 Bacteroidota bacterium | reverse complement strand
GAATTGGGCAAAGGAAGTTTATTTGCTACCGGGCTTGTTGCCGGTGGTGCAGTTGCCGGTGTTGTAATTGCATTTGTTTCGGGCAGCGATGGTGGCGATAAATTCCTGAAGAAAATAAGTATGGAAGAATCGCTGAGCAGCGGGCTAAGTACAAACGGATATTATTTACTGGGTGTATTGTTCTTTGCTATAATGGGATGGATGCTTTACCGGACAGCAAGGAAAAAATAAGCAGGAACCGATAAGCAAATTATAATTGAATATTTTAAAATGAAATTGATAATTTTCTTTATCAATGCAATTTACTGGCTTGGAATATTCATAGTTCCGGCAGGAATAATAATTTTTATTTCTTCGTGGCTCCATTTAGCTGGCTATATCAATTTTATTTTTGCAATTTTAATAAGCTTAACTGGAATAATAATTGGAATAATTCTGGCTGAGTATATTAGAAAACATTACGGTCTAAATAATTTTTACAGCAGAACATCTTCTTCATCTGATATTGATATTAAAAAGAATAAAACCTGAATAAGGAATTTAAAGATTTCAAATTTTATAATTCAGCTTAGCATTTACATTTTTATTTTTAAAAAATAGTTATGGCAAACAAACATCCCAAAGCCCTTCCCTTTTTATTTTTCAGCGAAATGTGGGAAAGATTTGGCTACTACTTAATGATAGGTATATTTTTACTGTACCTTAAAAATGTAGAGCATGGTTTTGCCATGACCAATACCGAAGCTTCGGATTTGTACGGAACTTTTATTGCACTGGTTTTTCTTACCCCCTTTATTGGAGGATTATTAGCCGACCGTTATTTCGGTTACCGCAAATCAATCATTGCCGGCGGGCTGATGATGGGTGCAGGTTACTGCCTGATGGCGGTACACAGTTTGCCTATGCTTTACCTGAGTATGGCGCTGGTTATTTTTGGCAATGGTTTTTTTAAACCCAACATCTCAACACTCCTTGGTAATTTATACAGCACGCCTGAATTTGAAAAAAGAAAAGATGAAGGCTATAATATTTTTTACATGGGCATTAATGTGGGAGCATTCATCTGTAATTTTTTTAGTGCGGCCATTATAATTGTTTGGGGCTGGAAGTATGCATTTGTGGCAGCAGGTGTTGGCATGTTCCTGGGTGTAATCATTTTTATGTCGGGCACCAGGCATTATGTTTCGGGTAATATCAGGAAGCCAATGACAAAAGAAGACATGCCTTTTTCCAGGATTGTGCTTACCATTTTTATTCCCTGTATTGTTGCCGGTATTTTGGGCTGGATGATCCCAGGAAATATTTTTCAGTCTGACAGTAATGATGCATTCATCTTTGCCTGTATCCCGGTAATTTATTTTTATACTTCACTTTATTTCAGGGCCCAGGCATCGGAGAAGCGGCCCATTGCTGCACTGCTGGCCATATTTGCTGCTGTTGTTTTGTTTTGGGCTGTGTTTAAACAAAATGGAACTGCACTCACCATCTGGGCCGATACTTATACCGACAGGCAGGTGCATGGAACAACCGGTGATATTTTAAGGGGGTTGAAACAGGCCGAAGATCTTTCCTATAAAAAAGATTCTGTGAATTTATATGACGGACTTTTCAGGCTTCAAAAAAAAGACGGGAAAGTAGTTAAAGAATATAATTACCCTGTTTACTTTAAAAATGTAAAGCCCGAAAAATTGCCGGCCGATGGCGGTAAAGCTACTTTATGGGCCACTCCCATCAGCCAGTCTATCAATCCCGGCTGGGTAATTTTATTAACGCCGCTGGTTGTTGCATTCTTTGCTTTTTTAAGAAGAAAAAATAAAGAACCATCTACCGCAACAAAAATAGCATTTGGTTTATTTATCTCAGCTTTATCAGTACTGGTAATGGTGGGTGCCGTATATGTTTCGAACAACGGCGCCGAAAAAGCAAGTGTGTGGTGGCTGATGGGAACTTACGGAGTTATTACTATTGGTGAATTACTGCTAAGCCCGATGGGGCTTTCGCTTGTTTCCAAACTAAGCCCAGTACGCATTACATCCTTGATGATGGGTGGCTGGTTTCTGGCTACTTCCATCGGCAATAAATTATCGGGTTTGCTGGCAACACTGTGGGATGGTTATGAATATAAAGCCAATTTCTTTTGGGTAAACTTTGCACTGCTGATGTTTGCCACGTTTATCATTTTTGCCATGCTGAAATGGCTGAACAGGATTATGAAAGAAAAAGGAGTGAGTTAAACATATTATCTTTTGGACTCTTAGCTTATTTAAATAAAATTTAAATACTCAAACTTATTCCCCAGTATCAGTTTATCATTTGCACCAAGCCATTTGTTTAAAACAGTGGCATACACATTTTTAAAATCAATCTTGTGTTTTAAATCGCCTTCGTTTAAATCGGTTAAATCAGGCATTGCATTCAATACACCTTTTTCTTTTAAGCCGCCACCAATGAAAAACATATTGTTGGCTGTGCCATGGTCGGTGCCGCCGCTGGCATTTTGCGAAACCCTGCGGCCAAATTCACTAAAGGTCATCATCAGTACATCATTAAAACGATTGTTCTTTTTTAAATCTGTTGTAAAGGCTTTTATTGCATCATTCAGTTCGGTAAACAAACGTTTTTGCTGCCCCTCCTGGTTTACATGCGTATCAAAACTACCTAGGCTTACATAATATACTTTGGTGTTAATGTCGGAAAAGATAAGTGATGCAATTGTTTTTAAATCTTTCCCAAGCCCGGTATTGGGATAGGTTTCACTGCTGGGATGAGCCTTGCTTTGCTGGTAAATATAATCGGCACTGCTGAGTGTTTCGCTCATGGTTTTGTATAAATAATCTATCGTTTCTTCACCCTTCTGGTGGTCGCCGTTAATGTCTTTAAAGTATTTTCCGTTGCTGCTGTTGTATAATTTTTTTGGGTCTTTCAATGCAAGTGCTTTGCTTTCTTCGCCCTTTAATGCAAGGCTAAGCACATCATCCATTTCCAATGCCTGCGTAGGTTTATCGCAGCCTTTGCATTGTGCATCTAAGTAGCGGCCAATCCAGCCTGTGTTTATATATTCGTTACTGGCACTGGCGCTGTGCCATATATCCATGCTTCTAAAATGTGAGCGGTCGGGGTTGGGATAACCAACGCTGTTCAGGATGGCAAGGTTTCCATCATCATACAAACCTTTGAATGATTCTAATGCAGGGTTCAGTCCTACTTCATCTGTTATAAGTAATGATTTGTCTTTTTCAATGCCCAGCTTCGGCCTTTCTTTATAATAAATATCATTTCTTACAGGTATCACCGTATTCAAACCGTCGTTGCCGCCGCTGAACTGGATAACCACTACCACTTTATTGCCCGGCGTTACCATCATCGGCTGCTCAAATGCTTTTAAAAATTTAGGCATCATAAAAGCGGCGGTTGCCAGCGAACCAACCTGTAAAAATTCTCTGCGTTTGATAACCATTTTAATAAATTATAAGTTATGAGTGATGAATTATGAGTTATGAATTTTACCAACTTATCATTTATAACTCATAATTCATAATTAACAAAGTTGGTACTCCGGCGTACTCATCAAATTTACGATAGCGCTCCTCGTATAGTTTTCCCGGCTTTCGGCATTCAGATATTTTTCTAATAATTTATTGCTTACATGATTTTTAGTTTGTAAAACGGTATCTGTAACTTTCTGCAATAGATTTTCCCGGGGGGTGCTTTCAAAAATTTTATTTACCATTTCCCAGTCAATCTTAGCTGTTCCCCCTCTTGATGCTTCCTTCATCTTTTTTAGGCCGGCTTCCATCATGCCCATCTGCATATCATCATCGCTTTTGGGGCGTAAATCAAGTGCTTCATTCAGTGTAAGTATTTGCGGAATACGCAGGCGTAGCATTAATGTGCTGCTGTCTATCCAGCTTTTGCCGCCGGGCCAGCCTGCCACGTTAGGCGGATAAAAAAGCACTTGCCCCAGCGTACGCTGAAACAATAATTGCGACTGGTCGTTTTCCATTTCCATTGGCAGCAGCCTGCGCATGCCGGCCAGCAGTTCAATAGGCGATTTTATTTTGGTGCCGATATTTTTTTCGTCATAAAACCAGGTGCTGGTAAAAATATCCTCCATCAGTTTTTTTATATCGTAACCGCTATTGTAAAACCCATCAGCAAGGGTTTCTACTTTTGCGTCATCCACCCTATCGTTTACAAAGTATTTGTATATTTTTATACAAATGAACCGGGCTGTTTGTTTTTGCTCCAGCAATAAATTGATGATGTCTTCGCCTGCAAAGTTTCCTGTTTTGCCCAGCACTGTTTTGCTTCCATCATCGTGCTGAAAGCGTCGGAAAATAAATTCGCCACTCAGGTTAAATGCCCAGCCGGTAAATGCCCTTGCCGATTCTTTCACATCAGTCTCTGTATAATTGCCCCGGCCTATGGTAAACAGTTCCATCACTTCACGGGCAAAGTTTTCGTTGGGGTGTTGCTTTTTATTTTGCTGATTGTTGAGGAACTGAATCATGGAGGGGCTTTTACTCACTGCCATTAGCAGGTCTTTAAAATTACCCAATGCATTTTCTCTTATTATCTGTAATAACTCCTGCTGAAAATAACTGTTGATAACACGGCATGCAAAATGACCATGCCAAAACAAACTCATTTTTTCTCTTAGCTGTGCTTCGCTGTTGATCATTTCTTCCAGCCAGCGTATGTTCAGGTTTTTTAAATCTTCTCTTGATTGCTCCCTTAATTTCTTTTGCTGTTCTTTGTTTAATTCGGGCTTTTGCATCTTGGCTACATCCTGCACACCTTTGTAAAGTCCGTCCACCAGGTTTTGCGCCACTTCAATTT
The DNA here is from genome assembly GCA_031384415.1 of Bacteroidota bacterium. Taxonomy (GTDB): domain Bacteria; phylum Bacteroidota; class Bacteroidia; order Chitinophagales; family Chitinophagaceae; genus Ferruginibacter. The sequence continues at coordinate 613 of JANNAM010000141.1, read as the reverse complement.
TATCAGGCTTTTTAGCTGAAGTTTTCAGCAGGGTTTCCCATAGTTTTTTTTGAGAGACAGCATCGAGGCTGGCAGCATTTTCAGCCATGGGGCCAAAGCCGGCACGCCAAAGTAAATGCTGGTTTTTTAAACGGTTGCTAACTGCCATAGAAAAAAATTAGATGATGAGGCTGAATGTTATAACGGGATTCTGACTCTTTTAATTACGCTAAGTTTAATCTTTTTCTGCAAATGACACTATAATTTATTGAGTGGGCAAACAGGGATAGTAAGAAGCTGGCGGGTTTAGAGGTTTAGGGTTGCAGCGGTAAGTGTACAGGTAGCTGGCGGGAGTTTACAGGTAGTTGACGGGAGTGTACAAGTTGCAGCCGGGAGTTTACAGGTTACTGACGAGAGTTTATAGGTTGCAGGCTGGAGTTTACAAGTTGCGGACGTGAGTTTACAAGTTGAAGACTGGGCTTTACAAGATTACTCTTATAAAATTAGCTTTCATTTGTTCAATTAACATAGAATCACCCTGAAATATTTACTTTCAGAAGCCAACTTATTTAACTGAAACTCAGTTCAAATACCTCCTCAGCACCCAAGCTGTTGTTTCATGCTGTTCCATCAG
>JANNAM010000124.1:0-9724 GCA_031384415.1 Bacteroidota bacterium | reverse complement strand
TCTTCACCGGTTGTTTCCACAAAGTTTACGTTAATGCCCTCGTCGGCAAACTCTTTGCTGTAACGTATTTCCCTGCCGGTTTCCACCACATCCACATTCAATATATCATTGGCAAATTTTACAAAATGCGGTGATCCGGTGTTTAAAATACTATAAGTTGAATGTTGATTTACGGTGGTTACATCTTTCATTTTTAAACGAACGGTGCCATCGTTGTCAATTTCTGCTTCATGTTCGCCGTCAATGGCAATAAACCTGTAAGTAGTTCTGTGAATACCTCTGTGATAAGCAAATTTTACTAGGCATCTGCCGCCATTGCCACACATGCTGCTTTCTTTTCCATTGGCATTGTAATAAATCATTTCAAAATCGTATCCTTCTTTTTTAGTCAACAGCATTAAACCATCGGCACCAATACCAAACTTACGGTTGCATAATTTACTTAGCTGTTTGATACTTAAAGCAGGTATTTGATTTTGCCTGTTATCAAGAATGATAAAATCATTTCCCGTACCCTGGTATTTATAAAATTCAGCTTTCATTTTAAATTGTTGAATCAGCTATATTGTTAAGCGATGTTTTAATCAGGTTCTCTACTGCTTTTGCCCCGTCTTTCGAAAATTCTTTTGCAATACGGTTGGCAACAATAACATTTAAACTTACGCAATGGTGGCCCATACATTTGCCCAGGCCATAAATGGCAGATGATTCCATTTCGAAATTGGCGATGCGGTGGTTGCCAAAACGGAAACTGGTTAACCGGTCAATAAAATCAGGATAAGCCAAACCCAACCGCAGCACCCTTCCCTGCGGACCATAAAACCCGGGGCACGTTACCGTAATGCCATGATGGTATCCGCCAACAAAATGTTTTAATAAAGATGCACTGGCAGCAGTAATGTAAGGCGATGTTATACGCTGGTGAATTTGTGTGTGTGTATTAAATGCCTGGATGATTTGTTTTTCTTCTTCATTGTTTTCTGTTCGGTAAAAATTCATAAGGTTATCAAGGCCAAGGCCATGTGTGCCGGCCACCAGTGTATCCACCGGAACTTCTAATTGCAGCGAACCGCAGGTGCCAAAACGGATAATGTTTAGCTGTGTTAATTTTTCTTTGATGGTTCTTGTTTCAAAATCAATATTTACCAAAGCATCCAGTTCGTTTACAACAATGTCAATATTATCGGGGCCAATGCCGGTGCCAACAACCGAAATTCTTTTATTACCGAGATAACCGGTGTGTGTTACAAATTCCCTGTGCTGGTTTTTGTATTCTACTTTATCAAAGTATTTGCTTACTTCTTTTACCCGGTCGGGGTCGCCAACAGTTATAATGGTTGTTCCAATTTCTTCGGGCCGGCAATCTAAATGATAAATTGCGCCACGGTTATTGATAATAAGTTCTGATTCAGCAATGCGTTGCATATAAATTGCAATTTAGAATTTGATTATTAGAATTTATTTTTAAAATTACCTTATTTTTGCCGCACACAAAAAAGGTCCTGTGGCCGAGTGGCTAGGCAAAGCTCTGCAAAAGCTTCTACAGCGGTTCGAATCCGCTCGGGACCTCAATAAAAAATGGCCTGTCAGCTTTAATACTGCCAGGCTTTTTTCTTAAATACATTTTATGTTTCCAAAAATTTTGAAATGGGTTGGGGCAGCAGCATGTATCATTTTAATTATATCCCTTTTTTTGCCATGGGGTTATTATGCCGATCTAAAACAACACTTCACCGGCTTTTACAGTTACCGAAATGAATACGGCAGGCCGGGTGTGTTGCTCTTGCCTTTGGCGTCCATTGCATTATTGCTGATTATTTTACCACAGGTATGGGCTAAAAGAGTAAACTTGTTTGTAACAGCTTTTATGGTTGGCTATGCAATTAAAAGCTATGTCCTTTTCACTTCCTGTTACAATGCTTATTGCCCCGAAAAAAAAGAAGGGATTTATTTGATGATTTTTTCTACAGTAGTTATTTTAATTGCTTCCATTTTTCCGCAGCTAAAAAGGTTTCATTAAACAAAAAGCCGCCCGGGTTTTTATTACCGAGACGGCTTTTTAATATCTAAAAAGTTTAAATAGATTTTTAGAGTTTTACCATTTCTGTATTATTCATTTTTACAGTAACGGTAAACAATCCTTCTCCTGTAAGTATTTTATACATACCTTTTGTCATACTGGTATTTTTAACCAGCTTTTTTGTTTCATTTGTTTTTGTGTTCACAATTTCAACATCAAGTTTTGCAGTAGCAGGAAAATTTACTTCTATTCCATCTTCAGTTAATGTATAATAGGCATCCTGTTGTTTTCTTCTTGCTGCCATGTCTTTATCATCGTATTCGATAATGTTTCTGTTAGGTTCCGTGTTAGCATTTCCGGGCTGGGTAGCAATGGGAATACCACCTGAACTGCAGGGGCCAAGATAAGCTTTAAAGTATGTTCCTGATTTAATTTCAAAACCGGGTAATAGGTTTACAAAGTCGTTGCTTTTTACAAAAATTTCTGTTCCTGCACCGGCATTGCTGGTGGCAGTTACATTAGCTGTAGAACTGGCTTCGTAGTAATGCGAACCTGCAAGGGATCCTGATACAGTTATTACAGCAGCACAAGCGGTATATCTGCTGGCAAACCATACGCCCCTGCCAAAAGTGGAGGCATACACCAAACCATTATCATTTGCCCAGATATCTGTAACAATTGTGTTTGGCATTCCAGTATAAAATGGAGTCCAGTCGGCAGCGCCATCAGGCCTGAAGAAAACACCCATCTCTGTACCAACATAAACACCTTCTGTTGCCACAGCGCAACTATGAATTGGCATATTGGGTAAAGAGCCACTGTAATTAGACCAGCTAACACCGGCATTTGTGCTTCTGTAAACTTTTACCCCTGCTGAGTAACCACCAAAGGTTACATAGATTTCGCTGGAATTGGTGGGCCAGGGTTTGCAATCTGTAACAGACGGGCTGCCGGTTGGCCATCCGGTATTGGTACTTATTGTTGTCCAGCTTGAACCCCGGTCTTCACTTATTCTTAAATTTGTTCCTGCACTGCTACTGCCGTACAATCTTGCATTGTTACTGGGGCAGGTTGAAATAAAATTACGGAGGTCGAAACCAAGTGAGGTGTTTGTAAGAAACCCGTCATAGCTTCTTACAAGGCTTGATGAAGCAATGTACATAGTGTCTCCATTATCATAATCAACAGCCAGGGGCGACAGGGAAGTGATGTCACCACGGTAGTTCATTGTGGTTCCGCCATTTGGTGTTTGGTATATTGGCCCGTTGATTGTCATTACAACCCAGTCATCATCGTTTCCGTTAATTACGCCTCCAAATCCATCACAGCATACTAAATGCCGCCAGCTACCACCGCTCGTTCTGTATTTAACTCCATTATCCTGGGCACCGCCCACTAACATAATACCATCCATATCACCATCTCCGTCAGAATCTCTCATGCCCATGTGGTAAAATTGTGTTCCTGCAAGCCCGTCGGAAATATTGCTCCATGTAACTCCGTCATCCGAACTGCTATAAACACCACCGTCGGAGCAGGCATATAAAATATTATTTACCGGGTTATATTCCACATCATGCACATCAGGGTGAATATAAGCACTCAATGGGCCATTGCCTTCCCTGTAAGTAGTGGCATACGTCATGGTAGTTCCGCTGTTTGTACTTCGCCACACACAACAACCTGCAGTTGCAATCCTGGCAACATTATCCGGCCTTACACAAATTCCCAAATCATACCTTGTTTGATCTGTGCCATCGCCACCAGAAGTTGTTGAGCCCAAAATATTAGGGGTATTTGTTTGCCTTGTAAAAGAAACGCCAGCATCTGTACTAAGGAAAAGGCCCCTGAAAGAACCCGTGAAAGCATCACCAGCCAGGGCATAAACATATGCACTTGATGAACTTGCATTATTTTTTCTTACACCCAGATCTATTCGGTTGGCCGAAACACCAAAATCGAAAGTACTTGTGTTCCAGGTGCCGGTTCTGCCGCCATTATTACTGTATTCCACAATAGATGCGGTGCTTGCATACACTACCGAATCATTATAGGGCCTGAATTCGACATCGTAATAGTTACCGGTTCTTACCTGTGTCCAGCTTGTTCCGCCATCAATGGTGCGGTATAATCCCTGATCGGTGGCGGCCAATAAATAATTGCTATTAGATTCTGATATGGCAAAATTATGCCCAACAAGGTCATTTGCCCCGGTGTACATATCGGTTACTTTGGTCCAGGTACTTCCGGCATCAGTACTTTTAAAAACGCCCCGGCTAATGGGTGATACTGCATAACCAAAAACAAATGTGTTGGAATAATGGCTGTCGCCATCGCCGCTAAAAACATAAATTACATTTCCGTTGGACCTTGCCACTTCAATACAAGAAGCACCGCCTGGCAAACCCTGGCCAATATCTGTCCAGCTTGATCCGCCGTTGGTTGTTTTGTAAACTCCGCCGCTTGGCGAGCATACATAAAAAATGTTTCCGTTGGTGGGATGAAAACTTATCCTGTCCATACGGGCCAGTCCATTTATATCAATATTGGTTCCGCTGCCAACAACAGATCCGCCATCGGTGGGGCCAATGCTTGTCCACCCGCCATAGCTTGTATTTGGGTTATTTGTAGCGGGGCTTTGCCTGTTGTTAAGATTTCTGTCATCAATTGGCGGCATAGTTTTAAACGACTGTGCAGCTTGTTTCAATTGCTGCCCAAACTTAGCTTCCACTTCTTTTTTTGCCAGGTAATTCATGGCTCTGAAATCGGCAAGTGTGCCATCTGGATTTTGCCGGCGCTTTGCCCAGTATTCCCATTTTCTCCACCATTCATAATCATTGGACTCAAAATCATTTTCCCCCGGTTCTTTTACAATATTAGCCCTGCCAAAGTCATAATATCCGTTTACTTCCTTCATTATATCAACTAATTTTGTTTTTCCCTGTAAACGTCTTGCCAGTTCTTCCGGAAAACGGCGCTGAGCCAATGAATTGGAGTGGATGCTTAAATAAACTATAATTAGAAAAAGTATTTGTTTCATGAGTTTTTGCTTTAAAAAATCAAACTGAAAATATTTTTAATCAAGATTCGGTGAAAACGGGATTATTTTTCCTCGAGTTTACTGAGCCTTACATTCAGCGCTTTGTTTTCTTTGCTTAACCCTATGATATATAAAGTAAGTTCTTCTACTTTTTCAAGCAGGCGCCTGTTCATGTCGCCCACTTCAAAACCTTTATCTGCTGTAATATCTGCTGCGGAAGGTATGTTGGGTAAATGTTTGTGTTGGTTAATAGATTTTTCCAGTTCTTCCAGCGAAAGAAGGTTATAGTTGCTGCTGAAAACATAATCGGGCCAGCTTGTGTTTAACTGCACTTTTAGTTCTTCGCAAATAGCTTTGCCATCAATGCTGAGTGAATAACCAGTAGCTGGCGCAATACTGTTTCCACCAATTAATACCGATCCATTAATGTGAAGTTTGGCATTAGGTGTATATGTACCTACACCGGTGTTGCCCCAGGATGGCTGAAATACCAGGTAATTGTTTGCTGAACTGTTTGACCATAATACCAGTGAAGTATCTGTAGGAAAAATGGCCCCGCCAAAAGCTGCTTCATTGGCAGTATAAAAGTTAACTCCTGTACCGCCTATATTTAAATTGCGGCCATAGCTTGTGCCATTATAACCAATCCCCATTCTTCCATCATCCCTCATTCTTAAAAGTGTATCACCCACTGAATTTCTTAATAAAAAAGTACTCGTACTTGAAGTTGTTCCCAGCCCAATTACATCTAAACGGCCTAAAGGAACACCAGAACCAGAAAAACCGCCAATACCTACATTTCCGTTTTGGCTAAAATAATGCCTTGGAGTGACAACCCCTCCGCCGTTTGTAGTAGTGTACCAGCGTAAATCGGCACCGCCACCGGTTGTAGCCATTTGCCATTCATTCGCTCCTTCGTAACCGAACCGTATTAAACCACTGCTTGATTGCACAAAAAGATCGCCGCCATTTACATGTAACAGATGAGTAGGACTTGTTATGCCAATGCCAACCTGGCCTGAGTTATTTATTGTCAGTTTGGGTACTGCCTGTATCGTTAAATGAAGTTTTCCAGTTGTACCAGATCCTGTACCAAAATCAACATCTTCCGGATTGCCGGCATAAGAACCCCAGTAACCACGGTAAATATCGTTTTCAAAAATGCCCATGTACATTGGGGAAATGCCATTAAACTGTGCAACGTAACTGGTTGTAGATTTAACATCCAGTTTGGCTGCGGGAGTTGGGGTACCAACACCTACATTCTGGGCAAATAAAATACCTGCTGAAAAAACCAGCATTGAAAGAAGGATAATTTTTTTCATGAGCTGAAAAATTTAATAGTTTATAAGATAAGTAACAGGATATGTTATTTTAAACAGGTATTGCTTTTTTGCTGAAACGTGGCAATCAGGAGAGATAGGATTATTCAGTAAATGTACAATTCATAAATGGCTTTGTCAATACCCCAAAGTGGTAATTTTTTGGATATAAAGACCGGTAAATTATTAAAGCTGGATTTTTAATGAGCCAGAGGCATTAGTTTTTCTTCACTTCCTTAGCCCAGGCATCTTTAAGTGTTACTGTGCGGTTAAATACTGGCTTTTCGGGAGAGGAGTCTTTATCAATACAAAAATATCCTTTGCGGATGAATTGATAACGATTATTTAATGCAGCATTTTTTAAAGAAGGCTCTATGAAAGCTTCTTTAATTACATGAAGTGAATCAGGATTGATATTGTCTTTAAAATCGCCCTCTTCGTGGGCAGGGTTTTCGGCTTTAAACAGGCGGTCGTAAAGGCGCACTTCAGCAGTGGCAGCATGAGCCACACTTACCCAGTGTATGGTGCCTTTTACATTAATACCGCTTGTGTCGTGGCCGCTTTTGCTTTCGGGAAAATAAGTGCAATGTATTTCGGTAACAATTCCTGCATCATCTTTAATAAAACTATCGCACTTAACTATATAAGCATTTTTCAGCCTTACAGACATGCCGGGTGCAAGGCGAAACCATTTCTTTGCAGGCTCTTCCATAAAATCTTCCTTTTCTATCCATAATACTTTGCTGAAAGGTACTAACCTGGTGCCCATGCTTTCATCGGGGCCGTTTTCGCAAAGCATTTCTTCTGATTTGTCATCTTCGTAATTACTGATGATAAGTTTAACGGGTTCTAAAACTGCCATAACCCTTGGCGCTGTTTTGTTCAATTCTTCCCTTAAACAAAATTCAAGTAAACTCAGGTCTATCAGGTTTTCTCTTTTTGCCACACCAATTTTATCGCAAAACATACGGATGCTTTCAGGCGTATATCCTTTTCGGCGGAAGGCACTCAGGGTTGGCATGCGTGGGTCATCCCAGCCGGTAACGTGGCCTTCATTTACCAATTGCAGCAGTTTTCTTTTGCTCATAACTGTGTAAGTCATGTTAAGCCTTGCAAATTCATATTGATGCGATGGAAAGATTTCAAGCTTTTCAATTAACCAGTCATATAGTTCCCTGTGCGGAATAAATTCTAAAGTGCAAATAGAATGCGTAATGTTTTCTATACTGTCGCTTTGGCCATGGGCAAAATCATACATCGGGTAAATACACCACTTATCGCCGGTGCGGTGATGATGGGCATGTTTGATGCGGTAAATAATCGGATCCCTCATCAGCATATTTGTATGCGCCATATCAATCTTTGCCCTCAATACTTTTTCACCGTCTTTGTATTTGCCTTCTTTCATTTGGGTAAAGAGCTGCAGGTTTTCTTCAATGCTCCTGCTTCTGTATTTACTGTCTTTGCCCGGTTCGGTTGGTGTGCCTTTTAATGCGGCAATTTCTTCGGCTGTTGAATCGTCAACATAAGCTAGTCCTTTATTAATTAAATTAACTGCATACTGGTATAAGGTGTCAAAATAATCGCTTGCATAAAATTCGTTGGCCCAGTTAAAACCCAGCCAGCGTATGTCATCTTTAATGCTTTCTACATATTCAGTTTCTTCTGTTACGGGATTGGTGTCATCAAAACGCAGGTTGGTTTTGCCGCCGTATTTTATACCAAGTCCAAAATTGAGGCAAATTGCTTTTGCATGGCCGATATGCAAATAGCCGTTTGGCTCTGGCGGAAAACGGGTGAGAATGTTTTTGTATTTCCCTTCTTTTAAATCAGATTCAACTATTTCTTCAATAAAGTTTAAACTCTTTTCTTCGCTCATTTTTTTATTTTGTATGGAATGCAAATTTACAGTAACGGGTTGAATAAAGATAAGATGTACAAGTGTGGTTACCTTATCTTTTTACAAAAAAGATAAGGTAACTAAATCATATTTGCCAATGCAGTATCACAAAGGTTTGCAGCCAGCTACATAAAAATTTTACACAAGTTTTCAATAAGCCATATTGCCTTTGTTCATTACATCTCACACCCTTATCTTTGCACCCTAAAAATTAAATTCATGCCGTATTTATTTACATCAGAGTCTGTAAGTGAAGGACATCCTGATAAAGTTGCTGACCAGATCAGTGATGCCCTGATTGATAATTTTCTTGCTTTTGACCCCAACAGCAAAGTAGCCTGCGAAACGCTGGTTACCACCGGGCAGGTTATTCTGGCCGGCGAAGTAAAAAGTAAAGCATACTTAGATGTGCAGGAAATTGCCCGTGGTGTTATCCGCAAAATTGGATACACTGTAAGTGATTATATGTTTGAAGCCAACTCCTGCGGTATATTATCTGCCATACATGAACAAAGTGCCGATATTAACCAGGGTGTTGACCGTAAGAAAAAAGAAGAGCAGGGTGCAGGCGACCAGGGAATGATGTTTGGCTACGCAACCAACGAAACAGAAAATTACATGCCGCTTGCATTGGATCTTGCCCATTACATACTTATTGAAATGGCAGCCATACGAAGGGAGAACAAGCAAATAAAATACTTGCGCCCCGATGCAAAAAGCCAGGTTACTTTAGAATATGACGATAACAACCGTCCCGTAAGAATTGAGGCAATTGTTGTTTCTACTCAGCATGATGATTTTGCTGCTGATGAAGTGATGCTGGCTAAAATTAAAAAAGACGTTATCAATATTGTGATACCCAGGGTAAAAGCAAAGTATCCGAAATACAATCATCTTTTTAATAACAAAATAAAGTACCATATCAACCCAACCGGCAAATTTGTTATTGGTGGGCCGCATGGTGATACCGGCTTAACAGGCCGTAAAATTATTGTGGATACCTACGGTGGTAAAGGTGCACACGGTGGTGGTGCTTTCAGCGGTAAAGATCCAAGTAAAGTTGACCGCAGTGCCGCTTACGCCACACGCCATATAGCTAAAAATTTAGTAGCAGCCGGTTTGTGCGATGAGGTTTTGGTTCAGGTTTCTTACGCCATTGGAGTTGCACAACCTACCAGTATTAATGTAGTTACCTACGGCACGGCTAAAGTAAATTTAACCGATGGAGAGATAGCAGATAAAGTAATGAAGATGCCATGTTTTGATATGCGGCCTTATTTTATTGAGCAACGTTTAAAACTGCGTAACCCCATGTACAGCGAAACTAGGATCACGTTCACCACGAAGATTCCGACAACGAGCGTCGCAGTGACTCGCATGAGGAGGAAGCCGAAGCGACGCAGGCCCAGCTCGAACGATGTGGGGACGTGCGCCTGGGTGAT
>JANNAM010000090.1:0-40860 GCA_031384415.1 Bacteroidota bacterium | reverse complement strand
TACCAGGCTATCGGTATTGTCATCAATAACTTTATAAGTGAAAAAGCCTGCATTGTTTTTTACATCTGCATAACTTTTTCCCATCAGCCGCTTCGCAGAAAAAATAGTGTTATGCGGCTCGGCTATCAAAAATTCTTTGGCTGCTTCTCCCACAGTAATATTTCCCTGCTCATTAAAATGAATTACAGAAGGTACAAGACTGCTGCTGTTGTGTTCTTTTAATGCAACCGCCTGTTTTGTGTCGGGATGAATGATGGCAACCAAGCTATTGGTGGTTCCTAAATCTATCCCCACAATCATTTCTTGCTGCTGCAAACTGCCAGTTGCTATATTGATACTTATTTTAGCCATAATATTTTTTCAGTTAAAACTTTGCTTTTTATTTTTACCTGCAAAAGTAACAAATAAAAAAAGGCTGCCCGTTTAAAAGCAGCCTTCGCATATAGTGAATAATGAATTACCGCATCATATACATTTTACCATAGCCTTTGTTAAAAAACTTATCGGTTTTGTCGCCATCGGCTTTGTATTTATCCAAAGCTGCACCATTCAAATTTGTTATCACACGGTATAAATAAACACCGTTGGCCAATTTTTGTCCGTACATATCTGTTCCATCCCATTTAAAGTCGGTAATGTTTCTGCCAACATGAATTGGGCCCAGTTCATCTTTTGTAATTTCTCTTACTACCTTTCCGGTAATGGTTAAAATCTGTATACGTATGTTTTGGGGCACAGTACTTCCTGTTACCGTAAATACAAATGCTGTGGAAGTTGTAAACGGATTGGGGTAATTAAGCATGTTTGAAATCATTGGCTTGTTAATTACACTAAATATCACATGATACTCCAGTTCGCCTGCTTTGTTGCCCACTACATCTTTGCCTGTAACAATCAGTTCGTATTCGCCATCCTCGGGGAAGTAAGGAAGAAAATCAATAGTTGCTGCATTTTCGCCGCTGCTTAAATTAGCTGGCGTAAAACGTAACGTATCAGGACTAAAGCGGTAAGTACGAATTGACTGATCAGGAAAACGCACCTGCACTTTCAGCAATGAAGTATCGCTTAATGCAAGGTATTTGCTTTCATCTTTTAACTTAACCAGTATATGCGGCTTGGATGCAACAATGTCTTTGTTAAGTATATGAACCCCATCGAAAGTAACATCCAGCAATGGATTGTATTTATCTTCTCTTACAAAGAAATCTTTATAAAGTACATTGTTGAAATGAAATTGTTCGGGCTGGTCATTATCTGAATTATATTCAATAAACAACGTGTTGCTGCCGGGATAAATTTTTGTGTCAATGGCATAACTCACCACCAGTGTATCACCCACCACCAGCGCTTTACGTTTTGGTATGGTTACCGGGTGCGGTACATTGTTTCTGTCGGTGATTATAAATTTCACTTTTATCAAACTGTCAAAAGGTACCTGGCTTATGTTTTTAAATGCAAGGGAGAAATCAATTTTATCGCCCTGGTCAACAGTATCTTTAAATTTAAAGAGAATGTTGGGTGCCACAGCACCTTCAGGAACATAGTCGGCATTTAAGAGCATATAGCGCAACTGGTTGGGGGTTGCATTGGCAGCATCATTGTTAATCATCTTCAGTTTTACATAAGGATATACTTTAGCATCAATGAAGGCAAGCGTTGTATCTGTTGCCGGCGAAACTTTGGCCATTAAACTGGTAGTGCCATCAGATTTTATTCCGTACACTTCAATTTTTACACTGTCGGTCGAAACCGGTTCAACACTTTTACCCCTCCAGTGCAATGCATTCCATTTTTTGGCAGGGCCAAATGTTGGCGATTCGATAGCTCCTGTTACACTTTTCACTACAAGTGGAATTGCTTCGTTGATATAAGTCGAATCCTCTGTCCCCATATTTTGAATCGGTGAATAAGTACTGCTACCTTTTTTAAAGAAAAACAAGAAAGGTATATTACGGGTAAAGCTGTCAATTTTTGTAAAGCCAACGGACTTTAATTTATGATAGATGGATTTACCTGAGCCAAAGAATGAAGTATCCGATTTCCATGTATTAATAAAAGTATTATTGCCTGTGTATCCAAGATTGGTTATGGAGACATAAGCACCGTTGGGAATACTGTCTATAAACTTCATTGCATTGTTTCTGTATTCCCGTATTTCATAAGGGAACTCAAAGAATTTTCTTGTTGGCAATGTAGGGGCATCACAATCTGGTGGCCAGCTTCCAAATCGTCCGTAAGCACCCACCCTGCTATTTGTCCATGGTGTTAAAGTAATACTGTCGTAAACCAAAAACTGCAGGGTGTTATAATAACATCCATATTGCTCTATCCTTGTAAAATCGAAGTTTACATTTATTTTATCGTAGTTAAAATATGGATACAGCCCGGTTCGTATGGTAAGAAGGGTTGGCGTTGTTTGAAAACGGAACACCCTGTCTGGGTCAAGATCTATGTTTGTAAAACCAGCTTTCTTATGCTGGTAAAAATGCGACTGGCTGAAGCCGCTTGAACTATTGGCAATGTAAATGAATGAAGAGCCATTCCATATTAACTGGGCGGTGCCAACAGGCTGCATGGCTGTTCTCCAGTAATAAACCGTGCTGTCGGTAAATGTTATGTTTGTTGGGTTAAATTGAACAATTCCGCCCGGGCCGCTGGTATTATAAATTTTCTTGAACGGCGAATTAAACAATTCGGTTGTGTCTATCTCCATCATATACTGCCGCTGGCCACCCAGTGGGTTGGCTGTGCTGCCCGAATAAGTAATATTTTGCTGGCTAACTATAGAGTAATTATAAGGATATACCGGACGCAGTTCATCTTCAAAAATGTAAAAATCTTTTGTGATAGTATTATTGGTTTCGCTCAGTTCACTTATCCTGTTATCTACATCCAGTGTTACAATCAGTTTGTTCAGCCCTTTGTCTGTTATTGGATTGATTGCTACAACAAGGTTTACTGAGTCCATGTATTTTATGGAGGCAATTACCTTATCATATAAAACTGTGGTGGTGCCGGTTGGCAACTGGCGCTTAATTGTTACTCTTATTGAATCGCCAACTGCTTTTCCAATGTTCATCATTTTCACATTCACATTAAAATTTACATCGGCCACCGAAATGATAGAAGGGGTTATTTTAACCAACTGGTCTTCTATTACATAATCGGGTTTGGTGAATGCATTAATTTTTAATGCGGGGTCGCCATTTAAAGCAATTTGTTCCAGGTGTATCCTTGTATAAAAGTCAAGCGACTGCGGATTGCTTCCCATTGCCTGCATCACCTGCTTTATCTGGTTGCCGGCTGTATTGCCATAAAGGCTTTTGCAAAATGCTGTGTAAAAAGCACTATTGTAAAAATTTAAAAAAGGCGGAATACCAAAATGAGTATCGGCCAAAAAAGCGATACTGCCACGCTGTGGAGCCAATACATATTTTTCTGACAGGGTCATGTTTCCATTTAACCTTAGCGGATCAAAGATGTAAAAATTTCCTGCGCTGCAACCGCTTACACTAAAGAAAGGGTATTTTCCCTGGTTTTGGTACACTTCGGGACTGTTGAGATTAAACTCAAGCGTATTGGCAGATGAGTGGCCAAAGTACTGTATAAAACTCAATCCTTCCTGAAATAGCTGTTCTATCCTGAGGCTATTTGCCTGCTGCACTGCCCCAGTGGAAGATTTTAAAAAAGTTTCTACATGGGCACCAAATGAAGTGTCAATTGCAATGGCTTTATATCCATCTAAATAATTTTTAAACTCATCGTTCTCTGCAGCATCTTTTCCACCACCCACATGAATAATATTTTTCATCCAGGCCTTTCCGCCCACTGTTTGAATGGGCGACTGTTGTGCCTGTTCATACTGCTTCATTTTTTCCAGGTAAATACTTACTTCATCTCCGCTTACAGCACCCAGGCGGCCAATGGGCACCAGGGGTACAAGTGTTCCGGGGTCGCAGGCAAGCATATTATCCGAAGAAGGCCATCCAAAAGTTGGTATCAGGTTGAGCTTATCGGCCACAGGGTTGCTTTCATTTTCACGGTAAGCGTGATAATCGGTGCCACGGCCAATGATGAAAACATATTTTGGTTTTACGGCAAACTGCTGGTTTGAATAACGAATAAAATCCCTAACAGAAGCTGCATGTTTCTTTACACCAAAACCAAACTGTTCTGTCAGTTCATCCATATTGTAAATTTTTGCATTAAACCCGCCGCCGGCAACGCTGCTTCGGTATTCACGGTATTTATCTACATAATTAATATGGTTAATGCTTCCGTCATCAAATAATAATGAATTACTGATAATTATATAATCTGCCTGGTTGGCAACTGTGGCGAAATTGGTAAATGTTTTAGGTGTAAATCCGCTTACGGCAACATTGTTCGTTACTTCCTGGTTTACCAGCATAAATTTTCTTACAATATCAGTTGAAGCTGGCAACACAAACTTTACTTTGCCGGGTGTGGAAACTATGTCACCCGTATATCTTTTTGCCGATGTCATATCATATAAAACCGGCGCAGTGGTTCCATAATTAAAATTATCTATCACCAGGTAATTGCCTGTTGCAGTTGCTGGTAATTCGAAATAAAAGTTTTTTTGGTTGTTAAAAATAAACCTGGCAGGATAGGTTAATGAAAAAGTTGCCACTACTATCCTGTCATCCAGGTTGGATGAAGTACCGTTCATATAAACAGGTAAATAATCGGGGCTGAGCAAAGAGGAAAGTGCGATATTATCTTTTCGTACTTTAAGTGAACTGAAATAGGGCATTGGCCTGTCAATAACAGTGTCGTTGTATAATTTTACCCTCAGGTTTCTGGCATTAAGTGCATTACCAAAGGCAGCAATTTCGAAAGAAACACTGTTAGGTGGCCCGGCAGTATAAACATTTAAACCGTATAAAACTTTTGTCAAATCGCAGCAGGGCGAGGCTTCATTGCTTGTCCATCCTTCGCCCTGGTCGTAATCCGACGCAAAAACATATTCTCCAACAACGGCGGCATAGCCCCTGTTTACTCTTTCTTTATAAGGGTTTTCAATTCTCCGCATAAAGTAAGGGTCGGGTACCATTGCACCCGGCGGATTATTGGCTGCAGTTGTATATCTTAAATTGCCGCCTGCAGGGTTTACGGTTAAATAATAAAAAGAAGTATCGGAGTATAAACTGAATTTATCGTTCAACTGGTAATCGGGACTTTTGTATAAAGTATTGTCCGGTTTGCCATCATTTGCTTCGCCCCAAAATTCTATATAATCGCTGCCTCCTAACAGGCCTGTTGCTACAGAAGTATAAATCCGTATTTCTTTTCCGTTGCGCCACAACTGAAAATTTTGAACAGGTGTTGAAGCCAGTGCCAGTGGCAAAGCCGCCTGGTTAATGCGGCAAAGGGTATCTTTTCCAAGTTTGAATTTGTAATAGGTTTTGCTGTAATCTATCCAACTGTTGTTAAGCTGGGACTGGCCTGCAAAAGCCAGCAACACAAATATTGGAACCAATAATTTCTTCATCATACAACTGTTTAAATATTTTATTCTTTTTCTTTTTTTACCAGGTTAAACCTTAAAGAAAATATATGGGTAAACAAAGGGTTTGACTGATTGGCAAGATTTGAGAAAGCATAATCAAGCATTACATTCTTTATTTTAAATCCTGCTCCAAGACTTGGCTGATAAATCCACACTTTCTTTTGGTTCAACGTATCGCCGTCGGCAAGTGCCTGCTGAAAATTTGTAATACCGGCCCTTACAAAAAAAGCATCTTTATAAGCAACCTCAAGCCCGGCATGTGGGTCAGCACTTACAGTGGTGCTGCTAAGTACTGTATTTCTTTTTCCGTCAAATGTTACATCCAGGTTAACTTCGGCCAGCAGCTTTACAGAAGCACCCAAAGAAAAATTATACCCTCCACCAATTACCAGCCTGGGCGCTGTTAATTCGGTCGACTTTACTGGTATATCGTTTTTTGTGAGGTACAAAACTTCTTTTTCTTTTTCGGTGAATTTAAATGACCATGCATTGAAAGTAGTGGTGAGGTCACGGGCAACCAAACCTGCATGCCATTTTTCGCCGTGCATTTGAATCCCGGCATCAATACCAAAACCCCATGCTGTGGCAAAATGCCCCACCTTGCGGTAAATAATTTTTGCATTGGCTCCAAAACTGATGCTTTTCTTTTCGGTAGCTTTTACATTTTGGGCAAAAGAAAAAAGAAAAGCATAATCGGCCGAAGAAAAGGTTTGAATATTGTTGTAATTGATGCTGCCGTCGGGCTCCACCAAAAACAACGTATTGGGAATATCATCCACTGCAAACCGAAGCAACGAAAAACCAAGTGTCCTCTTATTTTCCTGAACAGGAACAGCCACAGATAAATATTCGTACTTGGCTATGCCTGCAAAATAGTCAGCATGCATAGCACCAATGTTTGGGTTATCTTTTACCCCCACAAGTCCTGCAGGATTCCAGTAGCCTGCAGTAGCATCATTGGCAGAAGCTACCTGTGCATTGCCCATTGCAAGCCCCCTTGCACCAGCTCCAATATTTAAAAATTCGTTTGAATATTTTCTGAACTGAGAAAATGAAACAACAGGATAAAGGAGCGTAATCATTAAAAAAACAAACAGGTTTCTTCTCATATAAATTTTTTCCAGTTAGTAATTGAAACTGATCTTCATACTAAACCAATATTTAAAACGTAATATCAGCAATCAAATTGTGCGGTTTTAGGATGATTAAAATTACATCTAAAATCACAAACCCTACGTTGCTGTTTTACACAGGCTGTGCAATTGTAAAAAAGCTTCAAAATAACTGTTATTATTAAGATGCCTGTTAACGTAAAAAGGCTGCACCTGATATAGATGCAGCCTTAATGATTTATAACAGGCTGTAAACCGGGTAAATTTCATTAATTGCCCGGCGGGCCTTTAATATCCAGTTTTTTACTGGAGTTGATGGTTACTGTGGCCCCTGGTTTTGTAGTAACACTGCGGCATAATGCCGATGTGGTGGTTACTCTGGGAAAATTAGTGATGCCCGAAGCGTTGATTATAACATCTGTGTTGGCATCAGGTGTGGTATTGCAATTCCAGTTGCCATTGGTTTCCCAGTTTGTGTTGGAAGCTCCTGTCCAGGTTAATCCAAATTTTAAAATAAACTCATTGCTGTAAATGATAACACCATTATTGGTTATTACACACCTGTACCTGTATCCATACATAGAAGTTGGTGCATTGCTAATGGATAATATACCTGTTGCTACGCCGGAATAAACCCCGCCATTACTAATGTTAACATAACCAGCGCCTGAATTTAGCTGCCACTGGTAAACATTGCCTGCAGTGGAATTGCCGCAATTAAAAGTAGTGTTTCCGGACGGGCAAACCGGGTTTACCACATACAGATACCTGTACAATAAATTATTAAAATGAAACTGTTCAGGCTGGTCATTATCAGGGTTCACATCCAGCAATAACTGGTTTTGTCCGGCATATATTAATGCAGGAATATCATACACTATTATGACGCTGTCGCCGGCAATTAAAGGCTTTAGCCTGGCTCCATTTGTTTGATTGTTATAAACATGTGGCACTCCGGCATTGTCAGTAATTGTTACCCTTACTTTTATGCTGTCAAATGCAATTTTACTTACGTTTTTAAATGCCAGCCTTAAATGAAGTGTGTCATTAATATTCAGTGTGTCTTTGTACTGAAAATTAATATTGGGGCTTACTGCTCCTTCGGGATATTCATCGGCTGTAAGCATCCAGTATTTTAACTGCACAGGCTTGGCCACTCCGGGATCGGAGGTGTTCATCCTTAGTTTTAAATAAGGGAAATATGATGCATTAATAAATGCAAGGCTGGTATCTTTTTGAGTAAACACATTGCCCAGCAACACTTCATTGCCATAGCTATCAAGCGAAATAATATCAAAATATTTTTGCGACCCCGGGTTTGAATCCGGCTTGTCATTCCATTTAAAATTTTTCCAGGATTTGGCCGGGCCCATAAAAGGTGTTTCAATTGACCCTGAAACATTTTTACCAGATATCATGAATGTATCCACAATATGGGTATTTGCATTGGGGCCAATGTGTTGTCTGGGAGCATAAGAAATGCTGTCGCCCCTGCGTAAAACAAATAAAAACGGCAGGTTATTGGTGAATGAATCTATTTTATGCAGCCCCATTGAATGCATTTTATGCCACAATGATTTTCCGCTGCCAAGATTTACTGTATCTGCTTTCCACTGGTTAACAAATGTTGTGTTGGCTATATAACCAATGTTTGAAATTGAAACATAATAGCCTGTTGGTATGCTGTCGAAAAACTGGATGGCTCTGCGGCGGTAAACACTGTCATCGTAAGGAAATTCAAAGAAATTTCTTGTGGGGCCCTGTGCAGCGCAAACCTGAAAACTTCCAAACCTTCCGTTGGTGGGAGTAACATTGTAATTATTCCAGGGCTGCAACGTAAGCGGATCGTACACTGCAATCTGCAAGCAATGGTAGCGGCAACCATACTGGTCAACCTGGTCATTATCAATATTAATATTTATTTGATCCCAGTTGTAATAGGGATAAAGGCCGGTACGAATTAACAGTTTACGGGTTTTATCTTCAAAATAAAATTTACGGCTTGTGCTATCCACATTCATAGTTGAAAACTTATCGTCTTTGTACTGATAGTAGTGTGACTGATTAAAGCCCTCATAACTTCCATTGATATAAATAAAAGAATTACCCAACCATCTTGTAGAACCATTAACAGGGCCTACTGCAAGGCGCCAGTAATACACTGTACTGTCGGTTAAAGTAGTACCCGGCAAAAATTTAATGATGCCCCCCGAACTTGAAACCATTTTTGTTATTTTAAATGGGGAATTAAACAGGCGGCTTGTATCCATTTCCATCACATACTGGTTTACTGCCGCCGTAGGATTGGCAGTAGAACCATACAAAGCCAGGTTGGCTGAATTGTTTACAATGGCATAGTTATAAGGATACACAGGACGTATTTCATCTTCAATAACTGTAAAGTCTTTGGTGATGCTGTTATTTATTTCTGATAATTCAGGCAGCAGGTTTGCCGGGTCAATGGTTACAATAAAACGGTTAAGTCCTTTATGTTTTAAAGGGTTAAGGTTTAAAACCACCTGAAGTGTATCTTCATAAAGGGTAGCTTTAATACGCCGGGTAGAAAGTGTAACTATAGAGTTATCGGGCAACTGGTGCTGAAAACGGATGGTGAGTGAATCTGTTTTTGCTTTACCTATATTCAAAATTTTAGTGGTGAAAGTAATTTTTTCATCAGCCATGCTTACCACTCCAGGATTGAATGTAATTAAAGAATCCTGAGTCGTATAATCCGGAAGTGTTTGCGGATTTAACCTGGTGGCCGGATCGCCGTGAAAGGTTATTTCCTCTGCATGACAGCGGGCAATAAAATCGTAACTGTAGTTGGCAATCAAATACTCCATGGTACTTTTCATTATTTTACCAATTGATTCACCATACATTCCGTTTGAGAGATAAGAATCGAAGGTGAAAGTAAAATAATTTAACTCCTGTGGCAGCCCAAAATGCGTATTGGCAATAAACCCAATGCCGCCTTTTTGTGGTGCAAAAACATATTTTTCCGAAAGGGTTCCTTTATTAACCGGCCGCAAAGTATCAAACAGAAAAAGATTGCCGGTATTACAGCCATTAACAATAATCAAAGGGTATTTACCGGTGTTGTTATAGCCCTGCGGATTATCAAGGTTGAACTCAAGCGTATTTGGAGATGAGTGGCCAAAATAAGTAATCATACTAAGGCCATCTTTAAACAAGCTGTCAATTGTTTTGGAAGAACCAACAGCAGTGTACTGACCCGAATTTTTATTAAAGCTATACACTTTGCCACCAAAAAAAGTATCAGCCATTACCTGTTCGTAGCCCTGCATATAACTGGTAATTAAACCATACAAAGCCGGATCGTCAATGGCGCCGGTAATCTGGGCAACATTTTTCATCCATGCTTTGCCACCAATGGTTTGTGAACTGGCTACCTGGGCCAGTTCAAATGCTTTTACCTTGTCTAAAAAATCTCCTACTTCTGTTCCGCTAATTGCCGAAAGTCTTCCAATTGGAATTCTTGCTGTGCCGCCAGTTCGGCTAGCAGTTAATAAATTATCAGATGTTGGCCATCCAAAAGTGGGCACAAGCGCCATTTTTGAGACATTCACATCGCTTTCATAATAGCGGAATTGTGTATAATCTAATCCTTTCCCTATCAGAAAAAAATATTGAGGGGCCGCTGTAAAATTTGCCAGCGCAAAAGAAGCAAAATTTCTGATTGCAGAGGGATGATGTTTAATACCAAATGCAAACTGGTCGGTCAGCTGTTCGATGTCTATAGTTTTTGCATTGTAACTGCCGCCCGGTGCAGATGCCCTGTACTGTCTGTATTTTTCTACATTGTCAATGCCGGTGCCATCATTGAACAAAACCGAATGGCTTATTAATAAATAAGTTCCCTGGTTGGCAACCTGCGAATAATTTACAAAATTGCGCTGTGTAAAATTATTTACCAGGCTGGTATATGCCGGCTCGGTATTTAACAAAACAAGTTTACGTGTTATAACACTTACCGGCAATACAAATCTTACAGTACTTCCATTTACATCGCCTGCCATACGCAGGTTATTGGCAATATCAAACAACACCGGCGTGTTGGCACCAAAATAAAAATTATTAATAACAATATAACTGCTGGCGCCTGACGGTAGTTCAAAATAAAACTGAGACTGGCCCCCAAAATTATACTGGCGTGGATAAGATAGTTCGTAGTACGCAGCCACCACATGGTCGCTTGCTGAGCCATCATGCGAAAACTGAACATTGGCAGCATCGCCTGCAAAAGTTGAAAGGGCAATTCCGGTGGTATTAAATTTTACTGCATCATAACCATTGGCATACTTTGTTTGAATGGCAGCATTATTAATTTTTAAGGATATGTTCCTGGTGGATGCGTAATTACCTGCCGCTGTAGCCACTATAGATGCCGGCGGCCCCAAACTATAAACATAAAGGTTATTGTTGTTATCATTCAGGGTTTGTCCCTGGTAAATATCATTGCTTGTCCAGCCTTCGCCCATTTCAAATGACGATGAATGCACTACCTCACCATAATCAATGCCAAATCCCGGGTTTTGGGTGGTTTTAAAATATTTACCCAGTTTGTAAGTAAAATAAGTTTCTGCAGGCAATACATTGGTGGCTACATTATTGGGCGTGTTTGTAAAGCGTTTGTTGGAACCTGAATTAACAGTCAAAAAATAAGAAGCGGTATCGGTAAGGATGCTCCATTTATCACTCATCTGAAGCGTATCATACTTATAAAGAGGTTTATCAGGTTTGCCATCATTGATTTCACCATAAAATTCTATAAAATCGGATGCGGAAAATAGACCGATAGGGATAGATGTATAAATAGCCACTTCCTGGCCATTTCGCCAAAGTTGAAAATTCTGCGCTTGAGTACCGCCCAGTCCAATTGCTGATAAAGCAGGCTGGGTAATATGGTATAAACCAGTGCTGCCCACTTTAAATTTATAGTAGGTTTTGGAATAGTCTATCCACTCATTGTTATATACCTGAGCAGATGCTAAATTTCCTGTGGTGGCCAATAATAAGGCGAGTAAAGCTTTTTTCATACTAACTGAAAACGAATATATTACTTAATCACATTGCTGTATTCAAACAGGATAACGTAAAAAACGATGTTTTATGCCGGTTGTAAGTAGGGAAAATGTGTAAGTAACTACAAACATAGGTAATTTATCAGTTTTTATAAGCATTTTTGCCAATAATTTAAACTGCAAAATGAAGAATTTAATTGAAGAATTAAGGTGGCGGGGCATGATACAGGACATTACGCCGGGTACAGAAGAACAGCTCACAAAGGAAATGACAACAGGTTACATTGGCTTTGACCCCACAGCCGATAGTCTTCATATTGGAAGCCTTGTACCCATCATTTTACTGATTCACCTGCAAAAATGCGGTCACAAACCCGTTGCACTTGTTGGCGGCGCAACTGGCATGGTTGGCGACCCAAGCGGCAAAAGCGAAGAAAGGAATCTTTTAAGCGAAGAGGTACTAAACCATAATGTGGCCGGCGTGAAAGCCCAGTTGGAAAAATTTTTAGACTTTGACCAAAGCAAACCCAACGCTGCCGAAATGGCCAATAACTACGATTGGTTTAAAGATTTTACTTTCCTTGATTTTATAAGGGATGTTGGCAAGCACATTACCGTAAACTACATGATGGCCAAAGACAGTGTAAAAAAAAGATTAGAAGGCGAAACCGGAATGAGCTTTACAGAGTTTACCTACCAGTTGGTGCAGGGCTACGATTTTTACTGGCTTTATCAAAACAAAAACTGCAAACTACAAATGGGCGGCAGCGACCAGTGGGGTAATATTGTTACGGGCACAGAATTAATAAGGAGAAAAATTGGCGGCGATGCTTTTGCATTTACCTGCCCGCTGATTAAAAAAGCCGACGGTGGCAAATTTGGCAAAACAGAAAAAGGAAATATCTGGCTGGATGCTGCAAAAACATCGCCCTACCAGTTTTACCAGTTTTGGCTTAATGCAAATGACAGTGATGCCGAAAACTGGATAAAGATTTTTACTTTTTTAGACAAGCCTGCTATTGATGCTTTGATTGAGACACAAAAACAAGATGCCTCAAAAAGGGTGTTGCAAAAAGCACTGGCCAAAGAAATAACCATTTTTGTTCATGGAGCAGATGAATACAACAAAGCTGTTGAAACAACTGAAAAACTCTTTGCCGGTCAAAATACTCCGGCAGAAGATTTAAGTGAAGAAGATTTAAACAATATGGAAGGCATTGTAAAAGTAGATTACCCTTGGGGTAAAATTGCTGAAGGTGTTGATGTAGTTTCTTTTCTTGCCGAAACAAATATTTTTTCCAGCAAAGGCGAAGCAAGGAAAATGCTGCAGGGTGGCGGTGTAAGCATCAACAGAAAAAAAGTGGAGGCTGCAGAATTAAAAATTGAAAATGATCTTTTGCTGCACCACAAATATTTACTGGTTCAAAAAGGAAAGAAAAACTATTATCTCGTAAAGGCAGTTTAAAGTGCTTTTATCGCTTTCCACATTTCATCGGCCACCAACTGGTTGCCTTTAGCATTTAAATGAACCTTGTCGGTTGTAAGAATGCCCGACTCTTTGTTATCGGGATTGTTTTTAAGATTGTATTCCAGAAATGCTTTTCTTAAATCTACCAGTGGCAAATTATTTTTTGTAGCAATGCTCCTTATGAGATTGCTGTATTTATTTAAATCGCCGTCTAACTCATTGGTAAAATCTGTTTTCTCCCCTATCACAGCCGGAGTGCAAATGATGGTTTTAGTATTTTTTTCGGCAAACCTTTTTAAAATGGCACTGTAAAATTTTTCAAACTTATCAGCATCGGTTCCTGTGCCCGAAGTACGCTTGTGCCAAACATCATTAACACCAATATAAATAATTACAACATTCGGATTTTTATTCAATACATCATCTTCTATTCTTAAATACAAATCATACACTTTGTTGCCGCTTACGCCGGCACCAATCAATTCGTATAAGTCCTGCTGACCCTGCAGCACAAGCATTGAATCTATTTTTGTAATATACCCGCCAGGCTTTACTGCGGCCTGTGTAATACTGTCGCCAAAGAAAACAATGCGTTGTTTTTTATTTACAGGGATAAATGCCGCTATAACACAAAACAGCAACACGAATAACGAACTTCTCATTGGCAGGTAATTTATTTTATTTTAATAAATGTAGTCTTTCTTTATAAATCTTCCATACAAATTCGCCAAATAATGTGTTGGCCCAGGCGAACCATTTACGGGTAAATTTTGCAGCATCGTCTTTATGAAAGCTCTCATGCATAAAGCCTGTGCCGGCATGTGTTTTTTGCAGCATATCCAAACACAGTTTTATTTCTTTGTCATCTGTGCTTGTCAGTCCCCTCATAATAATACTCAGTGGCCATATATAATCCATACCTACGTGAGGGCCGCCAATGCCTTCGGCAGCTTTGCCTTTAAAGAAGAAGGGATTGTTTTCAGATAAAATAAACTTTCTTGTATTTTGATACTCCTCTCCTGTTAAATTAGTGTCTATAAGATAAGGCATCGATAAAAGTGAAGGCACATTTGCATCATCCATCAAATTATAACTTCCAAAGCCATTGATCTCATAAGCTATCAGTTTACCAAACGAAGGATGCTTAACGATTGCATTTCCCTCAAGAGCATGGTCTATTTCTCTTCGCAGTTCATGTGTTGCCTCTATCAGTTTTAAATCTGCTTTAACCTCACTCATCAAATCCATAAGATTGCCAAGTGATACTTTTGCAAATACATTAGAAGGAATAAGAAACGGAAAAACAGTTGCATCATCACTCGGCCTGAACATAGAATGTATCAATCCTATCTTTTTTGTTGGATATCCATAACCACCCAATGGCACACCATCGGTTGCCCAACTGGTTGTTCTTTCAAATTTATAAGGGCCATTGTTTTCTAAGCGCTGCTGTTCTTTAAAAGTTTTCACAATCAGTTTCATCGCTTCTTTCCAGTCATTATCAAAAACAGAAACATCTCTTGTTTCTTTCCAATAACCATAAGATAGACGAATTGGATAACACAAACTGTCTATCTCCCACTTGCGCTCATGAACACCGGGTTTCATTTCAGTCTTATCATCTTTCCATTCGCTAATTTTACTTTCATCTTTGTAAAAAGCATTTGCATAAGGGTCTTTTAATATACACTTTACCTGGCGGTTGATAACGCCTTTAATTAACTCCTGCAAATTTTTATCTTCTTTCATCAGTGGTAGGTAAGGCCACACCTGCGCCGACGAATCTCTCAGCCACATAGCATCAATATCGCCGGTAATTACAAATGTATCCGGCTTGCCGTTGATGATTTCAAAATCAACCGTTGTATCCAATGTGTTGGGGAAACAGTTTTCAAACAGCCATGCAATTTCTTTATTGCCAATATTTTTTTTAACTGTAGCAATTAGTTTTTCTACAGCAGGGCTTTTAAACTTCCGCAGGCCTTCGGCAATTCTTACAATTGGATAATTATTGCCCCATTTTGCAAATGAATGGTTGCTCACTAACAGTCCGGCGGCAGCCAGTGAAGTTTGCTGCAGAAATTTTTTTCTGTTCATACCCGAAAGATAAATTTAATTTTTGCTTGCTTTTGTCAAATCTATTTATAAACTTTATGAAAACTTAACTATCATGCAAAAGAAAATCGGTTTACTCGTTTACCCAATTTTTTTATTAATTCTTTTTAATTCATGTAATTCAGGTGGCAAAAATTCATCGGACAACAAAGATTTAAAAATGCCCCTGGGCATGCTGTTTGAAAAAAAGGAAAAATTGATGGGTATTCCACTTGCCTCCACCCCTTTTGGTGGCGATGAATTACCTGCAAGCGTTGACCTTTCGGATAAAATGCCCCCTATCGGCAACCAGGGAAAACAACAAAGTTGTGTAGCCTGGGCTGTAGCTTATGCGCTAAAAAGCTACCAGGAAAAAGTTGAGCTTGGCCAGCAATACAGATTCAGCCCGTCTTATATCTATAACCAGATTAACAAAGGGATGAATGTGCCCACTTACATAACCGACGCACTTGACATGTTAAGTGAACAGGGAGTTTGCCAGTTTGAGGATATGCCTTACAATGAAGACGACTGGACTACCTTGCCCGGCGAAAAACAAAAACTGGTTGCAAAACCTTACCGCATAGATTTCTGGAGGCAGGTTAACACAGTTGGCACAAAAGAAATAAAAGCCCAGCTAAGTGCAGGATACCCTGTAGTAATCGGCGCTTCCATTTCAAGAGAATTTCAAACAGATGGTTTTGCACAAAAAGCTGCTTTTATATGGAAAGACCCCGGCGTTTCCATTGGCGGCCACTGCATGTTATTGGTTGGCTACGATGATGCCAAAAACGCCTTTAAAGTAATGAATAGTTGGGGAACCGAGTGGGGCGATAATGGCTTTGGATGGATAGATTATCAAATTTTTAAAGAGGGGGTAACTATTCCTTATGGTTTTGTTGCAAAAGATGCATTTACCCAAAAAACCGACGTTGTTGACAATAATACCACCACTAACAAGGATAATAACTATTACGATAATAATCCAACAGACAACAATAAAAACAACCAGGATTATTATACTCCTAAAGAGAACCCCACTCAATTTGATGAATCAATTGCTTTTAAAAGCACCAATGTAGAGCACAATGTGCTTAACCCCAGCGACAGGTCAACAGGTTATAATATGAAAATTGAGGGTACACTTGATATACCAGCAGCTTACGGAAGAAAATTTCAGATAGCTGTGCATGTTTACAATAGCGATACCAAACAACAGGTGAAGAGTTTAATGTATCCTACTTATGCTGATATCAACGGCTTTGCTGCAGGCTACACCCCCGAATATGATATTGAAGCAAAAGGTTTCCGCAACGGTACCTGGTGGATAAACATTCCCTATAATGCTATTGATATGCCCCGTGGCCGCAGAACATATTTCTATGCCATTGCAACATTGTTTGTAGATAATTTTGGAATTGCCTTTGGCGATAAAATTGAATTTTATGTAGATATGCCTTAGGGGGAAAATAAGAATATTGAAATACTAAATTCTAAAAAGGCATCCTTTAACGGGATGCCTTTTTAGAATTTTTATTGTAGAATTTTGAATTTGGTTATTCTATATCCACCTGCTTTTTTATCAAAGCGCCTTCTCTTGCTTCTGGAATAAATTTTCTTTCCTTTACCAGGTAACCATTTCCTTTTTCACAAAAATGAACTTTCAAATTTTCCATACTGAAAGGATTGCCATCGGGTATGTCGGCAATATTGCTGTAGCCAATATCGTGGCCGTCAATAATGATTACACATCCGCTGCCAATAGCTTCCATTTTATTCCCCTCTGTTATCAGCATACCCGTGTCTTCTCCCAGGCCAATGCCAATGGCAGCAGGGTTGGTAGCCACAGCCTGCGCCAGCCTGCCAAACCTGCCACGTTTTTCAAAGTGGCTGTCTATAATAACGGAGTTAATAAAGCCAAGGCCTGTTGTCATTTTTAATTCGCCTTTCAAATGTGCCCTTGTTGCATTGCCTTCATAAATCATCGTCTGGCTCATTGCCATTGCACCAGCCGAAGTGCCCGCCACCAAAAAATTTTCTTCCAGGTATCGTCTTTTAAGTATTGCCAAAAATTCTGTTCCGCCATCGGTAACACTCAGCCTTAGCTGGTTGCCACCGCTGAACATTACAGCATCGCATTTTTTTATACGGTCAATATATTCCGGGTCATTAGTGTCTTTTCTTGTACGAATGTGCATTACGCCAATATTGGTGCAGCCAATTTTTCCAAAAGCATTCATGTAATTGTCGCCCACTTCATAAGGAATCATGCTGGCGGTTGTTATAACTTCGATGCGGCTTTGGGTGCCGCCGGCTTCTTCTACAATGCGGCGGAGGATGCCCAGTTCAAAAAAGTTGAGGTTACTGCGGTGGATTTCTCCTTTTTCCAAATCGGTTCCTTTGTCTTCTGCCCCTCCTATCGCAATCAGTTTTCCTTTTGCAAATTGCATTAAAACATTTTTGTGGTTACACAAAAATAAGGGAAATGAATTTTTGTTGGTTGTGTTTGTTATTAACGCATGTTAATTCAATTATTTATACAAATAAAAAAACCGCTTGGTAAAAGCGGTTTTTTATAAAAAGAAATACTTTTTAAATTAAAAGATGTAACGTAAACCTAACTGTGCCTGCCATACATCCTGTATAGCAGTACCTTTTCTGTAAGTTGTATAGTTCAGGCTGTTGTTAACAAGGTTCATCCGGAACACTGGTACATTGTTAACCGCAGGCCTTGCAGCAATCGGAGCACTTGTATTAACTACATCTGCAACGCCCCATTTGTGATTAATCCAGTTGCCAATATTAAACATATCTGCCCTTAACTGGATAGTATGCTTTTGCTTGCCAAAACTTCTGAATAATTCAACCATTGCAGATAAATCAAACTTTGCCAGTGCAGGCTGCAAAGCACCATTTCTCTGTGCAACTTTACCTCTGTTATTTTTTAAGTACCCGTCCTGCTGAATATATGCTTCGAAAGCGTCTTTTTGCTGCTGAACAGTAATTACTGTAGCCACGTTGTTAATAGTTGCTGTGTATTGTTCAAAATTCATTTCTGTCTGACTGTTGTCTTTTGGTATATACATTAAGTCATTGCCGCTGATTCCATCAAGGTTCATATCGCCTGAGTAGGCAAAAGAAAACCTGCCCTGGCTTTGATACTGGCCAAATAATGAAACCTGTATTGCAACAGTTTTTGCAATCTCCTTCCTGTAAGTAATGTTACCAATAAGGCGATGCCTTGTATCATTATCACTAAAAGAATTATCTGGCAGGTTATTGCCATTAACAGTTCTTGTAGAAGTAAAGCTGCTGAATGCAATTGTGCTTGCACTCGAAAAATCTTTGGTACGTCCAAAATTATATGCAACCAGCCAGCTTAGCCCTTTTTCAAGTGGCTTTTCTAACTTAAGGGTAACGCTGGTGTTTGAACCATAAGGACGGCTTGCCAGAACGGTTGCATCATTTACGTTACTATTAATCCTTACAGCGCTTGAACTGCCTGCAAATCTTGGCCTGTTATCTGGTCCGCTGAAAATAGTTGTAGCCACTTTTTGATTAGCGTTATAATAAAATATATTGCTCACACTTTGTGTAAACAGGAATTCGGCAGAGCCAACCATACCCCACCAAAGCTTTTGGTCAATAGCAAGGTTTGTTCTGAACACCTGTGGAAAACGGAATTTCTTTTCGATAGGAGCAATGTTGTAACTGGCAGCCGGTATGCCGGGTGTTGGCGCTGGAGTGTTACGGGTGATAATAGGACTAAAAGGATACAATTTTGTATTGTCAAGACTAATTTGCCCTGCCTGCATACCATTGTTACCAACAGCATTGCTAACAAATACAAATGCAGGGCGGCCACTGAATAAACCTAAACCACCACGTATTTGTGTTTTTTTATCCCCTTTTACATCAAGGTTAAATCCAAATCTTGGGTTAACCATTACTTTAGTTGATGGTAGCTGCGATGTACTTAATTTGGTGGCATTCCCTTTTTCATCTACAAAAGAATAACTCTCAACCTGTGGGTTGTTTACTGCATTGGAAGTAAAGAAGGGAACATCAAAACGGACACCATAAGTAAAGCTAAGGTTATCCTTTATTTGCCAGTCGTCCTGCACATAGGTACCAATGTTTTTTGCTTGTGTAACTGCATTCCATAAATCATTGTTGGCAAGATTGCTGTATCCTAAAATGTATCGCCTGAGGTTTACAGGGTTTTGTGTCATTTGAGGATTTGCAATATATGCATTAGCAGAAGTGTAAAAATCGGCAAGGCTGTTAAAAATATAAAAGCCCTGAATTTGTGGTGTAAACTGGTTAAAAAATTTGAATGATTCAAAATTGGCCCCGGTTGAAATGGTGTGTTTGCCATTATAAAAAGTAAGGTTATCTGCTGCCTGCCATGTGTCGGTAAACAATTTGTTGTTTGGCGTAAATGGTTCGGCACCAAATGAAATATAGTTCCTGTCTGCGCCGGTACCATCTAAAATGTCAACAATGGGAAACAGACCACCTTTTACTTTTCTGTAATCCCTGTTTGCTGTCCATCCAAAAATTAATTCATTGGACATCCTGTTATTGATACGTGTATTTAACTGCCCGATTACTGAATAAATATCATTGTTAATTTCGTAGTTGTTGTTTTCAAAATTAATGGTATTTGCACTGCTTAATCTTCCGCCTGTTAAAGCTCCGGAGGAGCTTGCAGGCACATCACGTTTTGAACGCAATGAGTTAAAACGTACACTGAATTTATTTTTGGCATTAATATTCCAGTCAAGTTTGGTTAATATTTTATAACTCTGCGTAACAAAATTATATCCTTCATATTTTCCCGGATCGTACCCCAAACTGGTTTTTAAGAAACTTGCAAGGGCATCCACTTCGGTTGTTTTAACCCTCGACACATTTGATTGGCCTGTATTGGTTCCATTGTCGGTAACCCATGAAGTTCCCGGATCGGTTCTTTTTTCATTTTCGTAATTAAGAAAGAAGAACAATTTATTTTTAATAATGGGGCCGCCAATGCTGGCACCATATTGCTTTACATCAAAATTTAAAATCGATACCGGAGTTTTTCCATCGGCACCAGCCTTTGTACCTACTTTATTCTGATTACGGTTATTATAAAATACCGAGCCATGAAAAGTATTTGTTCCACTACGGGTTACTGCATTAATACTTGCACCCGTAAAACCTGCATCTTTTACACTATAGGGAGAAATGTTTACCTGAATCTCCTCAATGGCATCTACAGAAATTGGAGATGCATTTGTCTGGCTGCCGGGCAATGCCTGCAAACCAAATGAATTGTTGAAGATAGAACCATCTACAGTAAGGTTGATAAAACGGTTATCCTGTCCTGCAAATGAAGTTCCGCTTGACTGAGGTGTTAATTTAGTAAAATCGGTAATGCTTCTTGAAAGGGTTGGTAGGGCCGCAATTAATCTTCTGTTGATACTTGTGGATGTTCCTTTACGGTCTTTAGATATAAGTGCACCTTTTTTTGTACCGGTAACTACAACTTCCTGAAGGCTTTTTCCTGTTTCGTTTAGGATAACTTCTATTTTCGTAGGGTCGCTAAGCTGAATATATAAGTCTTCGTACACTTCTGATTTAAACCCAACAAAGGAAACGGTTACTTTATAAGGTCCTCCAATACGAAGACTGGGTAAAGCAAATGTTCCGCTTTTACCCGAAACGCTCCTGTAAACTGTTCCTGACGGTTCATGTACGGCTTCCACAGTAGCTCCGGCAAGCAAAGCAGCTTTGCCGTCTTTAACGGTCCCAATTATTGAACCTGTTGTTACCTGTGCCTTTGTAAAAAGAGAAATTGCCATAATGGCAATAGTCAATGGGAGAATTTTTTTAATACTCATAATAGTTCGGTTTTGTGAAGCAAAGAAAGTAAATTATCAGCGAATCTTTGTAAACTTATTATCAACAAAAAAACAAGGCAATCTTACAAGCCATCATGCTGCATGGGCGCAAATTAAAGCAAAAAAAAATTTGGCTCCAAATATTCCCGATTTCAAAATAACAGCCAAACTTTAAAAAAGCAAACCTTGTTACCTTTGTGGCATAAAACGAATTTATGTTAGACAGTATTGAAAGTGCGATAGAAGATATAAAAAAAGGAAAGCTGGTAATAGTGGTGGATGATGAAGACAGGGAGAACGAAGGCGATTTTGTTACTGCAGCCGAAAATGCAACTCCCGAAATCATCAATTTTATGAGCATGTATGGGCGTGGGCTTATTTGTGCGCCACTGGTAGAAAACCGATGCAACGAACTGCAACTGGAGCCAATGGTAGTTAACAATACATCGCTGCATGAAACTGCTTTTACTGTAAGCATTGATTTACTGGGGCATGGATGCACCACAGGAATATCTGCTCATGACAGGGCCAAAACCATCCAGGCATTGATTGGCCCCGAAACAAAACCGGCAGATTTAGGAAGACCGGGCCATATTTTTCCATTGAGAGCAAAAAAAGGTGGTGTATTACGCCGCACCGGCCACACCGAAGCCACAACCGACCTGGCAAAATTGGCAGGCTTTGCTGAAGCTGGAGTGCTTGTTGAAATTATGAACGAAGACGGAACCATGGCAAGACTGCCTCAACTGCGGGAAATTGCAAAAAAGTTTGATTTAAAACTGGTTTCTATTAAAGACCTGATAGAGTACAGGCTGCAAAAAGAAACCCTTATTAAAGAAGCAGTAAGAGTGAAAATGCCTACAAAATATGGCATCTTTGAATTGATTGCTTTTGAACAATTAAGCACCGGCGAAATTCATTTAGCCATGAAAAAAGGCGAGTGGCAAAAAGATGAGCCCGTTTTGGTGAGGGTTCACAGCAGTTGCATGACGGGTGATATACTGGGTTCATTAAGGTGCGATTGTGGCGACCAGCTTCAGCATGCTTTAAAAATGGTGGATGCCGCAGGCAAGGGCATTGTTTTATACATGAACCAGGAAGGCAGGGGCATTGGCCTGCTTAATAAATTAAAAGCTTACAAACTGCAGGAAGAAGGAATGGACACTGTGGAAGCGAACCTTGAACTGGGCTTTGGCATGGATGAAAGAGATTACGGTGTGGGCGCTCAAATCCTTCGCCACCTGGGCGTTTCAAAAATGAAACTGATGAGCAATAACCCACGCAAACGTGCCGGGTTGCTTGGCTATGGTTTGGAAATAGTAGATACTGTGCCAATAGAAATAAAATCAAATCCGCACAACGAAAAATACCTGGCCACCAAAAGAGATAAAATGGGGCACGAGTTAAAAGTTGATTGATGGGCATTGAGCGTTGGAAAATAAATGAAGTAAGTTTGAATTCCGCATCATCCTTTAGTTAGAAGCCTGTTGCTTCTTCGCTTTCCTTTCTGCTCTTCTTCTTTTCCTTTCTTCGCTGGGTGCAAACAATTCCGAAAGTTTATTAAAATCCTTGCTGTAAGAAAGGCTTACACCCGTTCTGTTACGCTGGCCCAGTGCAAGATCCACACTGGTGCGGTTAAATCCTACAATTCGCAATTTACCGTCGGGGGTTAAAAAATACTCAATCGTAATATCGGGAGTAAGCAAAATATTAGTATTTCTTGCAGCTAAAATATAAGGGTTGTTATAGTCCACATTGCCCCCCAAAGAAACTATCAGCCTGCCGTTAAGATATTGTTTCTTCAATCCAAAATTACCCGATGCCTGCAGGGCTTTCAGCAATTCGGGGCTGGTGGTGGTAACATCATAATTTGAATTTAAAGAAAGGTAAGGTGTGATGGTGGGGTCGTTAAACACTTTTTGAAAAAACTTTGCAAACTGGTTGTTTAAAAAATTAGAAATTACCTGACCGGCAGTGCCAGAAAGAAACGAAGCCGTAGAGCCCCTGAAACCACCATTGTTATCGCTGATGAAAGAGTTAAACAAAAGCAATGATGCCACCTGCCTGTTCATTTCATTTTCATCCTGCGTAAATTTTTTCAGGCTTTCCAGTACAATGGGGTCTTTTTTATAATCACTTTCGGCTGGCAAATTAAATTCAAAATTTATTTTAGGGTTTTTAAGTGTGTTGGTTAAATGAGCAAGCACACTTACATCTGCTTTTTGATTGAATTTTCCCCGGCTTGTAGCAAGGCTGCTTAAATCAACATTGGTGGCTTTATACTCTGCAATAATATTAATCCTTGCTTCGTAAGGGTCTTTATCCCAAATGATGTAACCGGATTTTATGTCGAAATATTTTTTTATGAAGGTTTGAAAATTAAAAGAGTATTCTCCTTTGGTAATATCATACCTGCCTCTCATTGTTAATGGTTCTTTGCTGCCTGCATGAATATTCAACCTGCCATAGCCTTCCCCTTTTATTATGTCGCCAGTTGATTCATCTAATATTACATCTATTTTACAGGCCGGGTTGGCCGTAAGTTCCATATCAACAGTTATGTTAGTTCCTTCTTTCGACCTAAGCTCATTTTCCATTACACTACCAAACTGTATAAAGTCAATATAGTCAATAGTGCCAATTTCTTTACTGCTGCTGCTGGGCAAATAAATATGGCTGCCGTCGGAAGCAAGCAATGAAGGGCCGCCTTTAATATTCATTTTTAAATTGGATACCGGGCCGTTCAAACTCATTTGCCCGCTACCAATTACTTTGCCGTAAAAATCAGGATTGTCTCTTTTAGTTGTATTAAGCAAAAGCATCCTGTTGGTTTCAAAATGCACATTGTCAAATTCAAAATCTTTAAAAAAGTGATGGTACATTTTTCCACCTGCCGTGCCGCTGTTGCCCAGGGTATCTTTTAACTGAATGGTGCCAATATCAATTTCATCGGGGTTAAACAAAATTGTTTCGTTATTGAATTTGTATTTGCACTGGGTGTAAATAACTTTCATTGCACCTTCAGTAATGGTAACACTGCCTGTAATTTTTCCCGCAGTTACTTTTAAATCGCTTTTGGCATTTCCCTGCATATTGCTGAAGATGGTACCAAGATAAGGCTCCAGTGTATTTATATTAAAACGCTCCGATGTAAAATTAACTGCCAGCCTGTTGTCGGTTGTATCTTTTAAATTATAGCTGCCGTCAAACGCAAACTCATTTGCCGAATCTTTTCCAGTGCCCTTAAATTTTATTAAGCCGGTATTTAAATCTGCTTCAGAACTGAAATCAATTTTTCCTACGGGTTTATTCTGCAACACAAAATTTTCGGCCTGCCCCTTAAAAGAAATTTTTTGTTTGCCAAACGGATCCTGCAAAACCAGTGTGCCGGTTAATTGCCCTTCCATGCGCTGGTCTTTAACCAGGAAGGGCATAAAACCATCCAGCTCAATTTTTTTAAGCCTGGCAACCACATTGGTGCTGCCGGTTACTTTATCCATTTCGGTAGAAATAACAATCTCCTGGTTGCCCTGCAAAAATTTTATTTCGCTGGCATCAATAACAGATTTGCGTACAGAAAGCTCACCATCTTTTTCAAGTGTCCATTTTTTTTCATTAATAATAAATGAAGATGGATAGAAATGGATACTCACCCCATCTGACAAAGTTTTTACACTGGCATTTAATTCTGCATTGCCAAGGGTTTTGCTGGCGCTTGTTTTCAACCTGAAATCTGTTACGCCGTATTTTGTAAGCAGTTTTAAATCAGTTTGGGGAAAATGAAAACT
The DNA here is from genome assembly GCA_031384415.1 of Bacteroidota bacterium. Classification (GTDB taxonomy): domain Bacteria; phylum Bacteroidota; class Bacteroidia; order Chitinophagales; family Chitinophagaceae; genus Ferruginibacter. The sequence goes on along the minus strand of JANNAM010000090.1, from coordinate 15,935 downwards.
GTCGCTTAATCCAATATCGCTTACCGAAATTGATGTCATCAGCGAATCAATACTTCCTTTGCTTTCTAAATGAATATTATTAAACGTTTTTCCGTCATAACTAAACTGGGGCACATCGGCCAGCAGGCTTAATTCGTCGTTGGGTATTTTAAGATGTCCGCTGATGGAGGAATTATCAAAGCCTTTCAGTCTTTTATCAAGCAACTGAATATATTCATCCACATTTTTTGTTTTAACCAAAAAAGTAAAATCCTGGTTGCTGAGTAAACGGGTTGGCTTTTTAAAATAAGTTGGGTAATAGCGGTTCAAAAGCAAATTGAATGCATCGGGCAATTCTTCAATGCTGAAATTTCCGTTTACATTGCCCTCAAATTCGTTGGTCGAAAAAGAAAGCAGTTTCTTTCCGTTGACAACAGTTGAAGATAAATTTAATCCGTCAAAAGAAAGTGGTTTGCCATCGTGGCTGAGTATGCCGTTTGTAATAACAGCGCTGCCCGAAAAATTATCAATAGTGCTGCCCGAAAAATTCACATCAAAATGACCGGCCAGTAAAAAATCATCATTGGTAAGCCGCAGCTTTTTAAAATCGCCGTGGGCCAGGCCTGCTTCTACTTTAAACTCAGGAATTTTTTCATTAAAGTTTATTGTACCTAAAAGATTATCAATTTTAAGATTGGGGTCATCAATTGAAACATATCCTTTAAATAGTTTTTTTTCCAGCCCTCCTTTTACAGTAATGTTCTGATAATTGTATCCCGAAAAAACAAGCTGATTTATTTTTCCGTCAAAATTTGCTTTCACATCTTTTAAATTAAAACCACTGCCGGTTATTTTTCCGCTCAATGATGTGTTGCCTAAAAGATGGTTGCCCAAAAACTGGCCCAGGTTAAAAGAAGCAGTAGATATTTTACCTGAATAAAGGGGAGGTTTATTATCGAGCAACTTCATATTTAAATCGCTGGTAACTGCACCAAGGTTAGTATTGATGGTTCCAAAAGCAACAAAGTCATTTATAAACCCTGTAAAATTTCCTTTGTAATGAATATTGCCAAGCCTGCTTATTTGTGGTTGTGTCACATTTCGTAAAGAAGGCACAATGGCAACAAGGTCGGCATAGTTTGTCTGCAAATCATTTGAAGTGAAATCAATAAAGGTGTTTTTAATATCGGGCAATCCTCTTAAGGCAATATCACCGTCAACCGAAGTGTTGCCGCTTTTAATAATCATTTTTTTTGCCGAAAAATTATCAATGGTTCCTTTTGCGTTGCCCGAAATAGAAAAGCTGCGGTTCCAGGTTTTTAGGGCAGGCGCAAAAAATGCAAGGTCATCGCTGCTGAGTTCGCTGTTTACAAAATTACCTTCCAGCGTAACATTGTGCAAAAAATTACTCATGTCGTCGTCAAAATCTTCGTACCGCATTACCAGGTAATTTGACAAATGACTTTTGCCTGTAACAAGGTCCAGGTTACCAAACTCCATTTCATGTGGCGTGAATTTAAGGTTAGCCTGCAATTTATTTATTTCGAAACCATTTTTTTCTTTTGCCGATAAAGACACAATTGCAGTAACAGAATCATTTCTAAAACTAATGTCCTTAAAAGACCCGTTGATATTATTAAAAAACAAATGCTGCCCATCGAATCTGTCGGTATAAGCCGGCCTGTCGGTTTGCCTTTCATTTATAAAAGCCCCGTTACTCAGCACAAATTCCTTCACATTCATTATCCATCCTGCATCGCCGGCTTTTGATTGTGAAATGACCGGGATCTGGAAAGGAGTATTTACAAAATCCAGCTTTGGTTTATTTCCTCCATAAACAAATTGTGAAAAAACAGGCCCGTCTAAATTGATGGAGTTAATGATGATTTGTTTTTTTTCGAAGCTTATAACATCAGCATCAATCAACGCATTTTTAACCGCTACAATCATATCCTTACCGGCCCACTTATCCAGTTGATTAAAACGGATGTTTTCCAGTTCCAGCTTTTTAAAATCGTACTGCAGCCTCGTTTTTTTTGATGCATTGGTTTTTTTGGGTGAAGAAAAATAATCAATTAAAAACTGGTAATTCCAAACCGAATCTGTACGGTTCATATTTACAACACCGTCTTTTAGGCCAACATAATGCAGGGTTGCTTTTTCTTTGAAAAAAAACCAGTCGGTAATATTTACTTTCATTGTTCCGGCATACAACAATGTGTCCTGATGCTGGTCTTCTACCAGTATGCCTTCTATCAGCATTTTATCAAACAATCCAAAATCAACATGTTTTACCGTAACTTTTGTATGCAGCTCTTCAGAAAAGTATTTAGCCACTTTTTTTACTATCCAGTTTTGTACGGGTGTTATATGAATGGCAATGTAAGCCAGTACTAATAAGATAAAAAGCACCAGGAAAAACCGCTTTAATATTTTAAGGAATTTACGCAGGGTAATTATTTGTGTGTAAAAGTAGCCTAATCGCAGGCTACAGGCAAATTCAATACCAAAGTTTAGCCTTTTATTTATTAAAGGTTTTATTCAAAAATATTTTAGAACTTGCTGTCAAATCAAAGTGTATGAAACAGATTTTTCTTTTGCTTTTTGTTTTTACCGGGCTGCATTCATTTGCCCAACCCAATAAAAATATTGTGCTGGTAATTCATGGAGGAGCCGGCACCATTTTAAAAAGCCAGATGACACCCGAAAAAGAAGCGGCTTATACAGCTGCACTAACAATGGCCCTGCAAAAAGGATATGATACTTTAAAAAAAGGAGGCGGCGCTTTGGATGCTGTTGAACTTGCTGTAAGAATGATGGAAGACAATCCGCTGTTTAACGCCGGCAAAGGAGCGGTATTTACCAGCGAAGGAAAAAATGAACTGGATGCTGCCATCATGAATGGAAAAACACTGGCTGCAGGTTCGGTGGCTGGCGTTACCACTATTAAAAACCCCATTAGTGCCGCAAGGGCGGTGATGGAAAAAAGCCCTCATGTAATGATGGCAGGTAAGGGCGCAGAGGCATTTGCCAAATCGGTGGGACTACAGATTGTTGACCCTTCTTATTTTTATACAGAAGAAAGGTGGAAAGCATTGCAGAAAGCAAAAAATGAAGAAGAGAAAAAATTAATGGAGCCTGATCATAAAAAAATGAAAGCATCGGCCGATTCGATGCTGAGAGTAGCAGATTCGCTGATGAGAAAAGCACAGGGCCTGCACCAGCCCGAAAATAAAGATTACAAATACGGCACCGTTGGCGCTGTGGCTTTAGATATGTATGGTAACCTTGCTGCAGCCACCAGCACCGGCGGCATGACCAATAAAAAATTTGGAAGAATTGGCGATGCCCCAATTATTGGCGCAGGCACTTATGCCAACAATGCCACCTGTGCAATAAGTTGCACCGGGTGGGGCGAATTTTTTATCAGGCTTGTTATGGCAAAGTCTGTAAGCGATTTGATGGAATATAAAAACTACACACTGAAGCAGGCAACGGATGAAATGCTGATGAAAAAACTGCCGGCGCTTGGTGGCGATGGCGGTTTGATTGCTTTGGATAAAGACGGCAATATTGCCATGCCATTTAATACAGCAGGAATGTACCGGGGGTATATTAAAGACTCAAAAGTGATTGTGATAATTTATAAAGAATAATTACTTAAGATAATAACCAATATTAAAACTCAGCATATTGTCCCTGATGCTTCTGCCGTCAAACTCTACATTGTTGTTAAGGTTGGAGCTGCCAACAAAATAAGCGGCTTCTGCAAAAAACTTTTTCATGTGAAAGCCTATGCCACCACTAAAGCCTAAATCGAACCAGCCCTGTTCAAGATATCCGAATTCTATTTTTTTAGAAGTAGTTACGTTATTGTTGTCGGTTGACTTTTCCTTGCCAAAATTGGTAAAGCCCATTCCGGGGCCAAAGCTCAGCACCAATGAATTGTTGTTGAATTTAAAATCGGCACTAAGAGCAGCCACCAAATCAAGATACTGAATCTTGTGTTCCAGTTTTTTCACATTACCGCTTGTTGGTTTAATTATATAGCCCCTGCTGTTGAAATCAATGTGTGGCGAAAAATGAAGCACCCCTTCAAAAGGAATTTTAAATAAAACACCCAGGCCATAGCCACTTAAATATTCGGTTGGTTGTTTTGCACCGCCATAAATTGCATGTGCACCGCAGTAATTATATCCTCCTTTAATGGCAATGTTGGTTTGGGCTAGGGCATTTTGTATTAAAACAAAAGCTGCAATTGCAGCAAAAAATTTCTTCATCATTAATTGGGTTATGGGCAAATGTAATATTTAAATTGAGAGAAAAAAAAGCTACAAAAAATTCAGCCCGTTTATTTAGCATCCTTCATGCCGGCATTAAACTGTTGAGATTGTCCTTTTGGAATGGAAAGATTTTTCCATTCATTGTCTTTTATCATTCTTGCAACATAAATTATTTGCCCGATATGGTAGGGATAATGAGCTAACTGCCGGTTAATGGCATCTGCAACAGTCACTGGTTCGCTGCGAATGTAAATTGTTTTAAGCAGGTCTTCTTCATTTAAACTTTCTAATGTATCAAGGCAGCATTTCCATCCCTTCTCCCAAAACTCAACGAGCTGTTCTTTTGATAAATGCTTTTCTTCAAATTCAGTATCCCTGTTGCGCCATTCCTTTTCGCCATCTGTTGTTAAAAAACCGGTAAAGCGGCTGAGCATATTGCCGGCAATATGCTGAATGATGATGGCAATGCTGTTGCTTGCTTCATTGGGCTGGTAGTGAAAATCTGTATTATTGAGTTGAGCAAATGTTTTATCGCCAAGGTCTTTGTAATAAGCAAGTCGCTTTATAACCGATCGAAGAAAATCTTTTTCTATGCTCATAGAATAATTATCAGTTTCAAACTATAAATTTATTTAGTATTAATATCCCTCCGCATCATCATCCCCTCTTTTATCTGCTGCTGCAGTTATCTTTTTATTACTAAGCATAATCACTTCTGTTCTTCCAATTGCTCCTCTCGATGTTACTTTATAACCCATTGCTTCCAATTGTTTTTTTACCCCTTCATCAAAATCTTTTTCTGCAAAAATTTCATCGGGCAGCCATTGGTGATGAAACTTGGGTTTGTTAACTGCATCTTCTGCTGTCATTCCAAATTCTAAAATATTAACCAATGTCTGGTACACACTTGTGGGAATTGTGGTGCCCCCCGGTGTACCAACAACTAAATAAGGTTTTTTATTTTTTAAAACTATAGTTGGTGTCATACTGCTCAGCATTCTTTTGCTGGGGGCAATGGCATTTTTTTCGTTGCCCACCGCCCCGTACATATTAGGCACACCGGGCTTCACACTAAAATCATCCATTTCATTGTTTAATAAAAAACCTGCGCCGCTAATAACTGTTCGGCTGCCATAACCACCATTTAAAGTGGTCGTTACCGACACCGCATTGCCCACATTATCATAAACACTTAAATGCGTTGTTTCTTCGCTTTCTTTAATCTCTCCGGCTTTTGTAGTTTTACTGTTTCCGGCTTTACCTTCTTCGTAATCTTTCATTCTTTGCGCTAAGTATTTTTCGCTTACCAAAATTTTGGTGGGCACTTTTACAAAATCGGGGTCGCCTAAAAATTCGGCACGGTCGGCATAAGCCCTGCGTTCCACTTCAGTCATCAGTTGCACACTTTCGGCTGTTTGAAATTTCATGGCAGCAATATTTCTTTTTTCAATCATCTTCATCATCTGCTCCAGAATTATTCCGCCACTGCTGGGCAATGGCATTGTTATAACATGATAATCTTTGTAATCAAACTCTATGGCTTTTCTTTCTTTTGCTTTATAGTTTTTTAAATCTGCTAAACTGATAATGCCTTCCCGTCCGGCAGCAAGTTCTTTTCCCTTTTTCATTTCTGCCACAATCAGTTTTGCAGTCTGGCCTTCATAAAAACCCTTTTGGCCCTGGTCTCTTATTCTTTTTAATGTATTGGCCAAATCTTTTTGTACCAAAATATCACCGGCCTTCCAGGGCTCATCTTTTACGAAAGCAACCAGTGAAGTGTTTAATGCAATGAATTCTTTTTTGGTGTTGTTGAAAGATTGTGCCTGTGCTTCTGTAACTGCAAAACCTTTTTCTGCCAAATCTATAGCCGGCTGAATTAATTTTTTAAAAGGAAGTTTTGCATATTTCATGCTGGCAAATAAACCGGCAATGGTGCCTGGCACACCGGCAGCCAAATGACCATTCTGCGACAATTTCAATAATGGATTTCCGGCAGAATCGAGGTACATATCCCTGCTTGCCCTGGCCGGAGCTTTTTCCCTGTAATCAATAGTAATATTTTTACCGCTGTTAAGATGTGCCACTAAAAAACCACCACCACCAATATTACCAGCACCCGGATAAACAACTGCCAGCGCCAGTTGGGTTGCTATAGCTGCATCTATTGAATTGCCGCCCTGCTTCAACATTTGCACACCTGCTTTACTTGCCAATGGATGAGCAGATACTACTGCACCGTTTTTACATTCCACCTTTTTTTGAATGGTATAATTAATTGCATCAATTTTTTGTGCATGCAAAAAACCGGCAGGCAATAAACTTATCATCAGCAGGTAATAAACAGGCAATAGCTTCTTAACCATAAAAATTCTTTTCGCTAAAATTACTTTTTAAATGGCATTTTCCTTACTTTTAGTCATTACGCTAAAACAAAAACTATTTTATGAGCCCAAACAAACTGCTTCACAAAGCGTTGCTTACGCTTTTTGTGACAATTTTTTCATTCGCTTTTGCCCAGGCACAAACGGGCACCATTGAAGGTGTGGTGAAGGATGCAAATGGCAATCCGCTGCCGGGAGCATCAGTTACCATCCAGGGTCAGTCAAAAGGTACTACCACAGATGTAAATGGTAAATACTCTTTAAAAATTGCACCGGGCACTTACACCGTTGTTATCTCTTTTGTTGGCCAGGCACCGCAAAGCAGCACTGTTACAGTAACTGCCGGCGGCACTTCTCAAAACAATGCAAGCCTTTCTACCCTAGCCGATTTAGGAGGCATACAGGTAGTAGGCAGCCGCAGCAGGCTTCCACGAAGTATCATTTCTACCCCGGTGCCTGTTGATATTATTACTGTAAAAGAAATTAAAGCATTTGCCCAGTCGGATGTTTCGCAAATGCTTACTTATGTAGCGCCATCTTTTCAAAGTGCCAGGCAGACAGTGAGCGATGGAACTGACCATATTGACCCTGCTGGTTTACGTGGCCTTGGCCCCGACCAAACCCTGGTTTTATTAAATGGTAAAAGAAGGCACAACACTGCTTTGGTAAATATAAATGGTACCGTTGGCCGTGGATCGGTGGGTACTGATATGAATGCAATTCCTGCCGCCGCTATTGAGCGTATTGAAGTTTTAAGAGATGGCGCCGCCGCACAATATGGTACCGATGCCATTGCGGGCGTAATAAATGTGGTGCTGAAAAAAAGATACAAAGGATTTACTGTTTCTGCAACCACCGGCGAAAACAATACCATGCTTGATTATGCAGGCCGCCACAACATACGTGATGGCGAAACAAAACAAATTGATTTTTCGGCAGGCACTGCCGGAAAACTTGGTTATATAAATGTAAGCGGCCAATGGCTGCAGAGAGAACGTACCAACAGGAGCGGCAACGACAATATTCCCTTGCTTTACTTTGGTAATGGTGGCGGTTTCCCTAACACACAGGCTGGCATTGACCCTACCGACTACCGCCGCTGGCTGATTAATTACGATAAAGATTTTGCTGCTGTTAGAGGATACGACCGTCACAATATTTATGCAGGACAGTCTCAATCTGAAAACTGGGGAACTTTTATGAACATTGGTGTTCCGCTTAGTTCCAAAACGGAAGCTTATTTAACAACAGGCATTTCAAAACGTGATGGTTTTGCAACAGGGTTTAGCCGCAATCCAAACGCTGCTTCACAACAACCGGTGTATGTTGGAAATTCACAAGTGTATCCTGATGGGTTTTTACCAGAGATACACACTAAGATAAACGACGGAAGTATTATTGCCGGAGTAAGATCAAAAATTGGTAAATGGGATGTGGACTTCAGCGAAACTTATGGCAAAAACTTAATTAAGTTTAACATAGAAAATACCGGCAACGCTTCATTAGCGCCCAATGATATGCCACAAAGAAAATTTGATGCCGGCAAACTCAGTTTTACCCAAAGTACTTTTAATGCAGATGCAAGCCGCAAGGTTGACCTTGCAAATGGCTCTGATTTAAACATTGCTTTTGGTGCAGAATACCGCAGCGAAAAATTCGGCATCACTGCCGGTGAATTAAATTCTTATACAAATGGCGGAAGAATAGCAAACGTTTCACTGGTGCCTTCTTATCCCGGCACCACAGGAACTTCATCCACCTCAGGCGCTGCTGTTGTACCGGCTTCCGGCTCACAGGTGTTCCCCGGCTTTCAGCCCGGCGATGCAACCAATGCCAAAAGAAGTGTGTATGCAGCCTATGGCGATGTTGAGTACTCTATCAACAAAGTTTTGTTAGGCTTTGCCGGCCGCTACGAAAGTTTTAAAGAAACTGGCGTTACTTATAATGGCACTGGTTTTAAATTAACAGGCCGTTTTGAACTCAATGACAACTGGGCCATCCGTGCCTCAGCAAGCACTGGTTTCAGGGCGCCATCTTTACACCAAAGATATTTCCAGAACACCTCTACACAGTTTGTGGGTGGATTGCCATCAAATGCTTTAACTGCCAACAACAATAACCCAATTGTAAGAAATGCCTTTGGCATCAACGAACTGAAGCCCGAAAAATCAACCAGCTTCACCGCAGGTTTTGTAGGCAAATTTGGTGATGGCTACACAATTACTGTAGATGGTTATTATATCATGATAAAAGACAGAATTGTTTTATCAACCCAGTTTAACAGAAGTAATGCATTGGTTGGCGCTATCATGACAGCAAACAGTGTTGACCCTTCTGTAAGTGCTTTACAATTCTGGACCAATGCCATTGATACAAAAACAAAAGGTGTTGATATAGTTCTTACCAAGCGTTTTGTAATGGGCAAGGGAACCGGTAACGTTTCAATTGCCGGCAATTTTAATGAAAACAAAGTTGATGGTGGCATTAAAACAAATTCTGTAATTGATGCTGCTGCAAACAACCCCAGCCGCACAGACCCAAGCAAAAACCCTGCAAATGATTTAAGCGTTGCATTGTTCGACCGCCTTCAAAAAAGCCGTATTGAAGATGCACAGCCAAAAAGTAAAATCAATCTTACTTTCAGCTACGACATTAAAAAACTGAGCTTCCTCGTAAGAACCGTACGCTTTGGCGAAACAGTTTTAGTAAGCGCTACCGACCCCAAAGCTGTTAACGGATCGGGTGTTTACTGGAATGATGTGGCCCTTGGTGCCGACCAGACTTTTGAAGCAAAATTTACTACCGACCTTGTTATAACTTACAGGCATTGCCCTGCTCTTTCTGTATCGCTGGGTGCAAACAATTTATTCGATGTATATCCCGACAGGTTGTTTGTTGACCCAAGAAATGATGCACAAAATGTTTACAATAACCCAATACAGTCTTCTTTAACTACCAGCAAAACATCGGGTGGTTACGCTGCCGGCAGAGATTTAACCAATCGTGGCCGCTTCCTGTATGGCGCCAACCAGTTTGGTTTTAATGGCCGTTATATTTTTGGCCGTGTTAATGTAGATGTATGTGAGTTAACAAAACATTTTAAAAAGAAATAACTCAACCATAATTTAATTTTTATGTAAGCGGATGATGCAAGTCATCCGCTTTCTTTATTTTCACAGTTCAATTTTTATTATGAGAAAAATTTTTCTTGCCGTTGTATGCCTCAGTCTTTCCTTTCTTCTTTCTGCCCAGTCTCTTAAAAGCCCTTCTGAATTTTTAGGTTACGAGTTGGGAACAAAATGGACACAACATTATAAAATTGTAAATTATTTCAATCATGCTGCTGCCGCCAAGCCGCAAATGATGAAGCTGGAAAAATATGGACAAACAAATGAAGGAAGAGATTTGCTGTTAGCCATTGTAACATCACCTGAAAATTTTAGCCGCCTGGAAGAAATAAGGAAAAATAATTTACGCCTTACAGGTTTACTCACTGATAAACCCGGCGATGCTAATGCAGCAGCCATTGTTTGGCTTAGTTATAATGTGCATGGCAACGAACCAAGTTCATCTGAAGTAGCGATGAAAACTTTATACGAACTGCTTAATCCTTCTAACCCCGAAACAAAAGAATGGTTAAAAAATACAGTTGTAATCATTGACCCCTGCTTAAATCCCGATGGCCGAGACAGGTATGTAAACTGGTTTACACAAATGGTTGGCAATAATCCCAACGCAAACCCCGACAGCAGGGAACACAGCGAACCATGGCCCGGCGGCAGAACCAATCATTACAATTTTGATTTAAACAGAGACTGGGCATGGCAAACACAAATTGAAACACAGCAACGCATAAAAAAATACAATGAATGGATGCCGCAGATTCATTGCGATTTTCATGAGCAATATCCCAACAACCCTTATTATTTTGCACCGGCTGCCGAACCTTTTCATGAAGTGATTACTCCGTGGCAAAGGGAGTTTCAAACCACCATTGGAAAAAATCATGCAAAATATTTTGATGCCAATGGCTGGCTTTATTTTACCAGGGAAATATTTGATTTGTTTTATCCGGCTTATGGCGATACATATCCAACCTACAATGGCGCCATTGGAATGACATACGAACAAGCTGGCCACAGTCCCGGCGGTCTGGCCATTTTAAAAAACGACGGCGATACACTTACATTAAAAGACAGGATTGCCCATCACTTTACTACCAGCATGAGTACAGTTGAAATTACTTCTAAAAATGCTGCAAGGGTGGTGAATGAGTTTAAGAAATTTTATGATGATGCAGTAAAAGGAAAAGTGGGTGAGTATAAAAGTTATGTACTTAAAATTGATGATTACAAAAAAAACGGCAGAGCAAGAGCATTTGAAAAACTAATGTGGGCCAATAATATTGCTTTTGATTTTTCGCCCAAAAAAACAATGACAGGCTATAACTATTACACAGGTAAAGAAGAATCATTTACCATAGATGCTAATGATGTAATCATTAATGCAGACCAGCCCAAAGCAGCTTTAATAAAAGTTTTATTTGAACCAAAATCAAAACTCAGCGATTCGGTTACCTATGATATTACTGCCTGGAGCCTTCCTTATGTGTATGGATTAAAAGCTTACGCTGTGAAAGAAAAAATATCCACAATTAAAATAGCGGATGAAGATGAAAGAATACGTGATGACAATTCCATTCCTTATGCTTATTTGATAAAGTACGATGCCGTTAATTGTGTGCAGTTACTTGGTGAGCTGTTACAAAAAGAATACAAAGTAAGATTTGCCGAGCAGGATTTTAGTGTAGCCAATAATACTTATGCAAAAGGTTCGCTGCTGATACTTTGCAAAGAAAATTCAAGGCAGGATTGCAGCCTTACCCGTTTTGATTCTTTCAGGAAGCGCTTTCAAATCAATCTCAAAATTATACCCTCTGGTTTTGTTGACAAAGGTTTTGATTTCGGTTCCGAAAAAGTTCATTTCATTAAAAAACCTAAAGTGGCCATGCTTACCGGCAGCAATGTAGGTGCCGGGCCGGCTGGCGAAGTTTGGCATTTATTTGAACAGCAGTTTAATTTCCCCATCACCCTAATTAATGCAGATGAAATGGGCAGTGTAAACTGGAAAAACATTGATGTACTTATTTTACCCAATGGCAACTATAAATTTTTATCGGACAAGGAAGGTTCAGCAGAATTAAAAACCTGGATAAGGCAGGGAGGAAAACTGATTGCAATGGAAAATGCAGTTGCACAAATGGCAAACGGCGACTGGGGTATCAAATCAAAAAAAGCAGAGGAAGAAAAAAAAGACAGCACGACTACTTATGCCGAAGTAAGAAAATATGAAGACAGGGAAAGGGCGGGCATTGTAAATAATATTCCCGGTGCTATTTATAAAGTACAGCTTGACAATACGCATCCGTTGGCTTTTGGTTATCCTGATTATTATTTCACGCTTAAACAAAATGACAACATGTATGAGTTTATGAAAGACGGCTGGAATGTTGGCATCCTGAAAAAAGATAACCAGGTGGCTGGCTTTGTGGGCAGCAGGATTAAAGAAAAAATTAAAGACGGAACAGTGATAGCTGTGCAGCCAATGGGTAATGGCTCCATTGTTTATTTTGCTGATGACCCAATCTTCCGCAGCTTTTGGGAAAATGGAAAATTATTGTTTGCAAATGCAGTGTTCCTTGTAGGGCAGTAAAAGAAATTAAAGTGTAAGGTTTAAAAAAAACATCATGATTAAAAAATTGGTTGCCGCATTTTTAATTTTTCATTTTTCATTTTTAATTGTTACTGCACAAACTCCAAAAACATTTACTTCTGCCGAAATATTATTGCAGTTAAAAAAACTAAATGTACTCGGCTCAGTTTTATACATTGCTGCACATCCCGATGATGAAAACAATTCATTGCTGCCATACCTGGCCAATGAAAAATTATACCGCACAGCATATTTAAGTCTTACAAGAGGTGATGGCGGACAAAATCTTATTGGCGATGAACAAGGTATTGACCTTGGCCTCATACGCACACAGGAATTAATTGCTGCCCGTAAAATAGACGGAGCAGAACAATATTTCAGCCGGGCTTATGAATTTGGTTTTAGTAAAAGTGCCGAGGAAGCTTTGCGGATATGGAATAAAGAAAAGATACTGGCCGATGTTGTTTGGGTGATACGGAAATACCAGCCAGATATTATCATCAAACGTTTTCCTCCTGATGCCAGGGCAGGACATGGCCATCATGCAGCATCTGCAATATTGGCTGATGAAGCATTTACCGCAGCAGCCGATGCCAATCGTTTTCCCGAACAATTTAAATTCGGCGTAAAACCATGGCAGGCCAAACGGATTTTCTGGAACACATTCAACTTTGGTGGTAATAATACAACTTCTGATGACCAGTTGAAAATTGAGATTGGTGGTTTCAATCCCATCATAGGTAAAAGCTATGGTGAGATTGGCGGTGAAGCAAGGACAATGCACAAAAGCCAGGGGGAAGGCAGGCCGAGAAGGCGTGGGCAGATCATAGAATTTTTTAGTGTTACCGGAGGCGAAGCTGCAAAAAATTCACTCATGGATGGAATTGATACCGGCTGGTCACGTATTGGCGGTGCAGATGGAATTGGTGCTGCCATTGATAACATTGTACAGAATTTTAAACCCGATCACCCGGAGCTATCTGTTCCGGCATTGTTGGCATTGTATGAAAAAATTCAAAAATTGCCGGATACAAACTGGAAAAATAAAAAACTGGATGATGTGCAGCAACTCATTGAAGCATGCAGCGGCATATATATGGAAGCACTTGCACTTAACCAGATGAATGTTATCGGCGACAGCGCTAAATTCAATATAAATTTTATTAACCGCACAATTGTGCCGGTCAATAAAGTTGAAGTAAGCATTTTTGGCAAGAGCCTTGTTTTTGAAAATATAAAAATGAATGAGAATAACAGTAAAACTATTGCTATTGTTATTTCAAAACAAGAACCTGCTACGCAACCTTACTGGCTTGAGCGACCGATACAGGGCGGTGCGTATGATGTAGCCGAACAGGAAAACATTGGCAAACCTGAGAACGACGGATACATTGCTGTATTCAAAGTCTCGATAGGTAACACCATATTCAGTTTTCAAAAAAGAATATTATACAAATTCACTGATCCGGTAAAAGGTGAACTCTATGAACCGGTACAAAAAGTGAATTCGGTATTTATCAATAGCAGCCCTTCTATTGTTATTTTTTCCAATGATGCAAAAAACAAAAAGAAGGTTTTACATTATACTGTGCAGGCCAATAACCTGTTGAATGAAAAAGTGCAATTCAAAACAGTGTATGACCACAAAGAAATACTGGTGTTTGATTCTGTGGTCAATTATGGCAGAGGCACCACTCAAATGATTGATGTAACAATCAACAGCGATTCCATCAAACCAAACAGTGTGGTTACTGCCGGTGCCGAATTATCAGCTACTTCTTTATTTGAACACCAGTTATTTTCATTGCGTAAAATAAGCTACGATCATATCCCCGATTTGTTTTATAATTATTATGATCAGTCAAAGATCATTAAGATGGACCTGAAGATAAAGGGCAAACTGATTGGTTATATAAAGGGCGCCGGAGATAAAGTACCGCAGGCGCTGGAAGCGATGGGTTATGATGTGAGATTCCTTACAGAAGCCGACATTACAGATGATAACCTGAAAAGATTTGATGCCATTATAACAGGTATCAGGGCATATAATATTTATGAATGGCTCAGTAATAAAAATGATGTGTTAATGCGCTATGTGCAGAGTGGCGGCAATATGATTGTACAATATTTAAAAAGTAATTCGATTGGACAAAAGAAAATTGTTACAGGGCCTTATTCTTTTAGCATAGATGCAGGCACAAGGGTAACAGAAGAAGATGCAGCGGTTACATTTTTATTGCCCGGTCATCCGGCATTGAATTACCCTAATAAGATAACTGAAAAAGATTTTGAAGGATGGGTGCAGGAACGAAGCACTTACCAGGCAGTGAAAACAGATGAGCATTTTGAAATGCTCCTGGGCATGAATGATAAAGGAGAAAAACAAAGCAATGGAAGCCTTGCGATTGCAAAATATGGCAAAGGAAATTTTGTGTATGCAAGCCTGGTTTTTTTCAGGCAGTTGCCTGCTGGCGTTCCGGGAGCGTACCGCTTAATGGCTAATTTAATAGCGTTGCCCAAAACCAAATAGATTAACCTGTATGGAGCAAAATAAATCATACTGGAGAAAATGGTACATAGTAGTACTTGCATTTTTAATAGTGCAGGTAATTGTTTTCTATTTCATCACTCAATATTTCAAATAAGCAAATATGCTTTTTAGAAAAGTATTAATTATCTATAAACTTCAAAAGCTCCGCCTTGGCGGATTTGGGGCATGAGCAGCATTGACTGGACCATATTAATTGCTACACTTTCGGGTATCATCATTTACGGCATTTATAAAAGCCGCACCACAAAAAATTTAGACGGATATTTTCTCAGTAACCGCAGCATGCCATGGTATCTTGTTTTGCTGAGCATTATGGGCACGCAGGCAAGTGCCATAACATTTTTAAGTGCTCCCGGCCAGGCTTACAGCGATGGGATGCGTTTTGTACAATATTATCTC
This sequence comes from Bacteroidota bacterium, assembly GCA_031384415.1. Taxonomy (GTDB): domain Bacteria; phylum Bacteroidota; class Bacteroidia; order Chitinophagales; family Chitinophagaceae; genus Ferruginibacter. The sequence goes on along the minus strand of JANNAM010000090.1, from coordinate 630 downwards.
GGCCTCCCCATCGCCATGATTGTAATAAGCGTTTTTTTTGTTCCTGTCTTCAGCAAATTAAAAGTGTATACTGCTTACGAATTTTTAGAGCAGCGTTTTGATGTAAAAACAAGAACCCTTACTTCGGCCTTGTTTTTATTATCCCGTGGGCTAAGTACCGGGGTAAGCATTTTTGCACCATCGCTTGTTTTAAGTTCTTTACTCGGTTGGAATATTTATTACACAAATTTAGTAATGGGTGGCCTGCTCATTATTTATACCATGAGTGGCGGTGCAAAAGCAGTTGCACACACACAAAAGCTGCAAATGATTATTGTGTTTGTTGCTCTATTCCTTGTGGGATATTTAGCAGTAAAATTATTACCCGATGCTGTTGGCTTTACTGATGCCCTAAAAGTGGGCGGGCAAAACGGTAAGATGAATATCATAACTACCGGCTTCACCGAAAAAGGTTTTGACTGGAAAGACAAATACAATATCTGGAGCGGTTTAATTGGCGGTTTTTTTTTAGCACTCAGTTATTTTGGCACCGACCACAGCCAGGTGGGGCGATATCTTACCGCAAAAAATGTAACCGAAAGTAAAAAAGGATTACTAATGAACGGGCTTGTAAAAGTGCCGATGCAGTTT
>JANNAM010000072.1:0-2531 GCA_031384415.1 Bacteroidota bacterium | reverse complement strand
ATAAAAAAACCAAAAGGAAACGGAATAAAAGATGGCTTCTGTGTGTCGGGGCGGTGTTTATGCCGTAGTCTTTTTGTTTTTTTTGTCAGGGCTGTGCGGCGGGCTGCCGTAGCTACTTTTGCTGAATAAAAAACACATTGGCAAAAGCTGTATCAATTCAACAAGTCGTGAAGGATGTAAAAAAAGCGGACATCGCTGCCCGCCTTCTTTTAGTATTCACATGGCAGCATTAAACAGCCATCTACCAGCCAGATGGTAGCAACATCATAAGGGAAATCACTGAATGGAATTTTCTGACTTGCAACCTGATTGTGATTTCCATCTGTCGCTTTGATAAAAAACTTATCAGCATGTTCCCTCTTTAGTTCCCATACCTGGAACCGTTCAAGGTTTACATCCTTTTTGCATTGATGGCTTATGATTAAATCAATCAGCCAATAAGCCTGGCATGTTTCAGCCATATCCTTAACTCCATCTGTGTAAAGAATTAAAGATGGTTTGTGGCAATAGAAATTTTCCGAACCGTTGCCACTTCCGAAGTTTGAATTTGCATTCTTCATTTTAATAAAATTTAATTTTTAAAAGAAAAAAGAGAAAAAAAGAAAGCAATCACATCAGGCGGCGTGGCTAAAAAAACAAGGAGGAACGGAATAAATGATGGCTTTGTGCGGTGGGGATGTGTTTATGCCGTAGTTCCTTGTTTTTTTAAAGCAAGGAATTGTGCCAGCCGACTAACTTGCTGCATTTTTTTTGATTGCCTTTTGGGAGGGAGATGCCAATAATATTGATGAATTAAAATGATGTAAATTAGAGCACACCAAAATTTTAATCTATGGGAAAGTTTGTCATTAAAACAGGAACAAATGGCCAATACTATTTCAGTTTAAAAGCTGATAATGGGCAAAAGATTTTAGCAAGCGAAGGTTATATTACCAAAGCTGCCTGTAGCAATGGAATTGATTCTGTAAAAGCGAATGCAAAGGATGATGGTAAGTATGACAGAAAAATTTCCACCAACAGTAAGTATTATTTCACCCTGAAAGCAAGTAACGGACATATCATTGGAACAAGTGAAATGTACGAAACGGCTTTTGGCCGGGACGGCGGCATTGAATCCGTAAAAACCAATGCACCTGGTGCAAGTGTATCAGAAGAATAACTTTATTAAATACATACTTATAAAGGGAGTACAGCTATCATGCTTGCTCCCTTTTTGTTTCTACCAGCAATAAATATTTCGTACTTTTTAAATAAAAATGGGAAGATATAAAGAGAGGGTTCAGATACATCATGAACCAACAACCATCGAACGTTTCCTTTGCATTGCTTCTATGCCCAAATGGAGTAAACTGCTGCTTGAGCATGAACCCAATAAACCTTATTGCGATATATTAAGCGGATTACTTGACAAAGGTTTTTACAGTGACAGCGATGAAAAGCGGACTATCAAAAAGATGGCAACTGATCTAAAAACTGATTCCGGAAAACTCACTAAGTGGATTGGTGCTATCTATCAAGATATTTTTGAACTAAACGAACAAAAACCAGAACTTTTTTATAGTGATGGGATAAAAACGATTCTTTACATGAAGTACTTTGATGACTCGGCTTCGTTCAGTTTAACATTGCCCGTGATACCAAGAGAGTACGAAATGTTCCGGTTTTATTTTGCGAAGGCAAAAACAGGTGCTGAATATTATTGGGTCCATCGTGTGGAACATAGTATTGAAGCTGACACATACGAAGTATGCATTTGGCTGAATGGAGGATTTGCCAATAAATACCGTGACTTCTTATACGATAAAGCAAAATTTTATAACAGGATTGGAATTTTTGATCTTCACCAAAAAACGGAAAGTCAGATTGATGATGAATTGATGAAGATTTATAAAGAATAGATTATTTCATGTGTGCTGGCCTGCCGGTAAAAGCGCCTGCGGCAAAAAAGAAGCATAGCCGTGCCGCACACTTGTCGGCACTGAGGTGTTGGCGAGCCGTTAGATGGCCGCCGGAGAGAATGAGGAACGAATGAACGGAGGCGGACAGCGAGCCCCCACAAAGGGGCTGGCAGTAAAGCCATGAGGAACGAATGGCGATGCCAGCTCCATGTGTAGCTGCCGAAGTATATTTCCCGTCAGGGTACGGAGGCGGCGGAACGATGCAAGTGAGCTTAGTGCTGCATGGCGAAATGAGGGACGAATGAGCCATGTGCCAGGGATTGTGAGCGGGGCAGCACTTAGCGAACGCAGCCGAAATGGGGACAGCCGGCGAGCAAAAAAAATGGGCAGCGGGTGGACTGAACGCTACTGAAGTGAATGAATGACGTAGTGCAGCGGAATGGAACCCGGTGAGTATTGTAGCGTTGGCTTGCGAAGGGCTGGTGCATTCCCTTGTGTGTTGCTTTGTGTATTGGCCAAAGGGATGCCCGGCCTTGAAGCAAATGAATAGCTGCGAACGTGGTGAAATGAAGCGGAACGAAGGAAGAAATGAACGAAGTGGCGTGAAGGACACAGTAGCTGCCGTGAGGAATG
>JANNAM010000020.1:0-4339 GCA_031384415.1 Bacteroidota bacterium | reverse complement strand
ATAAAAATAAAACTGATACCTTATTATGCATGGGCAAACCGTGGGCAAACGGATATGACGGTATGGATGCCGCTGATGGCTGGATCTTCGTAAGGTTCAGTGTTGTAGATTGATGGTGCGTTGGGAATAGCAGCAGGTGTTTTATCTACAAGCTGGGCTTGTGAATAGTGCGTAGTGAGTATTGAGCAAAAAAGAGTAAGTGATATGTAAAGTGGTTTTTTCATTCTTAAATTTTAATCATCATCTTAACACAGGTATCCAGACAGTCATATCTGTTTGCCCTCTGTTTGCCCATGCATAATAAGGTATCAGTTTTATTTTTATTGGTTTTGTAATTGTATTCACTTCTTTATACAATTTATTTTTCCAGTCAGTCTTTTGTAAAATTCTTGCCTCGCCGGTTAACGCCATTACATTCCCAATATCAATCTTCATAGGCACAGGCTGTAATTTAATAGAAGACGGAATCATCACATCAAATACATTTTGATTTGGCAGATCTGCAGATTCCAGGCAATAAACAATTGGGCCACGCTTTACTGTTACCTGATTTTTGGTTTCTTCCACAAGTGGATTACTTTCTAATAATGTTGCAGGCATATCCAATGTCAATTCAATTTTATCCCCTTTATAAATATTGCCAGAAATATACCCATCTTTTTTGCCGTACATCCAGGGTAGCTTTCCGTTCACTTTTAAGTCATATTTTTTACACCATCCCGGAATTCTTAAATGTATTTTTTCTGATGCGGTTGATAATTCTTTTATAGTGATTACGATCTTTCCATCCCATGGATAATCAGTAACCTGCTCCAAAATAAGCACAGCGCCATCATGTAATTCTGTACGTAAAACGTTTCCGCCATACATATTTATATACAAGCCGTCTTCCCCAATACTATACATATAGTCACTCACTTCTGCAATAGTGCGTACGGTATTGGGTGGGCAACAATTACTCTTACTAATATATTTTTGACGACCACCACTCCAGCGCAGATCGTAAGGATAATTTTTTGATGCCGCCAGCGGATTAGTGTAGAAGAACTTATTACCATCCAGGCTGATACCGCTTAATACACTATTGTATAAAGATAGCTCCATCACATCAGCATATTTCGCTTCGCCGGTAACCTGTAACATGCGCCAGTTCCACAACACATTACCGATATTGGCGCAGGTTTCATTATGTGCCGTTTTGTTAGGCAACTGGTAATCTTTTCCATAAGCCTGCTGTATCTTTTGTATTGAATCTGGTTTGTAAGAAATCGCTTCCTGCGATAAACCATCATACAAAGCGCCACAGCCACCGGTAACATACATTTTATGATTCACTACATCATCCCACATCAGGTCAAGGGTACGCAGTAAACTGGTATCACCGGTCTCAGCAAACACATCAGCAACACCGGCAAATAAATAATTAGCTCTTACTGCGTGCCCGTTCACCTCCTTCATTTGCCTGAATGGCAGGCGATCACTGTTATCATCACTGCCTTCACTGGTTCCCCTGATATCAATTAATTTTTTTACCAGGTCTAAATATTTTTCCTCCCTGGTAGTGCGGTACATTTCTGTTATACCCATATAGTGTGAAGGGCAGATGGCATTACGTGCCTGCTCGGGCGTAGCGTTATTATAAAAATGAATTAAAAAATCTGTTGCTTTTTTTGCGATGTTTAACAAACTCGTTTTGCCTGTTGCCTGGTAATGTACACAGGCTGCCGTCATCAGATGGCCAAAATTGTAAGCTTCAAAACTCAGCTTGTCATCAAACATATTTGTATTTCCGGTTTTCTTTTGCTCAATAATAGATTTGGTGTAGATATATCCATCTTCCTTTTGGGTTTTGGCAATCACTGCAATGGCATCATCCATCATCGAATCCAGCTTTTTATCTTTTGTGGATACATATAATGCGGCAACAGCTTCCAGTGTTTTATAAAAATCGCCATCATGAAAAGAGGGCCCACGAAAACGGCCGCTATCCAACCCTGCCGCTACTCTAAAATTCTGAAAAGCATAACACATGTCCTTGCTGGTATAGGTTGCCCACAAATGCGGCACCATAGAATCTTTACACACCTGGAATCTTTCGGCCCAAAAACCTTTTGTCCATTGCACATCGCTCATACCAACACTGGTGAGTTTTGCATGTGGACTGGTGTTGTTATTAACCAGGCCGCTTTGTGCTGAAGCTATTATTCCCAGCAACAAAATAATCGCTATTAAAAATTTCGTCTTCATTTTAATTTGCAGCATAGGTGATAATATATTCAACCCCTGGCTGTACAGTTACTTCGTAATTATTTGGGCCAGTTGTTTTTACTGTAAGGTTTGGCCCAGTTGGCCTTATGCTACTTTTTACTTTTAAAGTACCTACTCCTGTTACAGCTTTTATTTTTATTTGTGTGGTGCTGCAATATAATTCTATATCTCCATCAGGTGTGGGTACTTTGCCCTGCATCCATTGCAAGCCGCCCAATTGCGGTTGCACATTATAAGTTTCATAACCAGGGGCCGTTGGACTAACACCTAAATAATATTTACCCAATAAATAGATCGGGCTTGCTCCCCACGCATGGCAAAGGCTTTTACCAAATTTACGGCCATACATGGCCAAATGCTCTGTTCCCTTTTTTGTTGGATTATATTCCTCCCAAAAACTGGTAGCACCCAGGTTTAACATGCCTCCCCAATAGTCTTTCATCTGGTTGAGTACGTAAGTTTGTTCGCCCATGGCACATAAAGCTTCTAACTCGTAAAACCGCATGTAGGGCGTGGTTATTTTCTGTATAGAATCATTTAACAACACATGTTGTTTTACCGCAAGCTTCTGTTCTTCTGTAAAATAATTAAAGAAGATGCCAAACATATTTGCGTAACGGGTTACATTTTCGGTTTGCTTACCACCCACACGGCTGTGTACCAGTGCATTCTTGTCTTTATTCCAATAAATAGAGAATATTTTTTCTTTTATATCTCCTGCCAGTTTTTTATAATCGGCTGCATTGGTTTTATCGTTATTGATATCTGCGCAAAGCGACATCGCTTCCAAACTTCTTGCAAACAACATTTGTTCAAAACTTATTTCTCCTTTTTTACTAAGACCGGCTGCCCAGTCAATGAAAGTCCAGTCGCCACTTAACCCTTCAATTAAACCATTTTTATTGCGTCGGCTGAGGCAATAATCCATCATCGTCTGCATTTTTGGATAGATCTGCTCAATAAATTTTTTATCGCCGGTGTACAGGTAATAATCATACACACTTATGAACCAGTAAAAAGTATAATCAACAATGGTATTGATGTGAGCCGTAACCGGATCTTTACCACGCAAAGCCTGAATGGTTCTTGTTACTGTTGGATTATCAAAGTAAGAATAATAATTCATCAGGTAGCTCTGTAAGGCATCGCCGCTCCAAACCCAACGATCTCTTTTAATACCGTCAATAAAAAATTCACGGGTATTTAGTTCGAGGGTGTATTTAGCAACTTCCAGAATCTTATTTATTTCTTCATCGCTGCAGGTAAAGCTGCCTCTATGCTTTACATCTGCGTATTCGTACAGCATACTTACATCGTCATAAGAAATGTTACCGCTTTCCTTTACAATACTGATGTAGCGAAATGCTTTTGATAAGGGCATCACTGAATCTTTCCCTGCTGAACGGTTAATGGTGATCCTGTCCAGCGTCATTGCATCTGTTTCGCTCTGTGCTTCTTCTTTGCTTTCACCGTAATAGATAGATATCTTTCCATTGCCTTTCAAATTGTGTAGTTTAATAAAACCAAATGTTTCTTTGCCAAAATCAATCAATGTAATGTTTTTGTTTACTGCTTTACTTACTGCTGCTATCGGCCTTACAGGTAATTTAAATTGAGAAGGTAATTGCGTTGGCGAGTTAAAATCCCAGCTTCCGGCATTGAGCCATTTGGTGTCTGAAATATCGGATGTTTTACCGCTCTCATCAATCCACTCTTTGTCTTCAAAAGTTACCAGCCAGCTTGCATCGCTTACAATTGTTTTACCCTGCACAAATATGGCGGGCACATTTGCCTGGTTCCAGACTTTTACATTTATTTTATGTTTACCGGCGGGGACAGTTAATTTATTGACCCCGCTTTCCACCGCATTGCCATCTAATTTTAAATTGAAGGTTCCTTCTGCATAAACTGTAATTTCTTCGGGTGCTTTTAAATTAAATACTTTATGAAAATCCATAAGTACGTAATGTGCATCCATTTTCCAGAAGGGTGGAAAAAAGGTGTTGCGGTCGGTTCTTCTGTTCTGTGTTTCTGTGGCAAATATCCTCCGCACAAAAAGCTACCTGGATTT
>JANNAM010000005.1:0-6630 GCA_031384415.1 Bacteroidota bacterium | reverse complement strand
CAGGTGCTTTTAGTAAGCTGAAAACTTTGCAGGCAAACGATTGTAAACGGGTTTGTAAATGGATACCATTGCTATATTATAATATTGACTGACAAAAATTATCCTGTCATTCCTATCCATCAATATCTCTTCTGCAATTATTTGACTGCTGATTTTTTAGTTTTACTAGGTTCTCAAATTGCAAAACTGTCCATCGCATGTTTATTAAAAAGTATTTTGAAGAATTTGAACTGAATAACATCCGCCAAACAAATGGCCGTACTGTTACTGAAACTGATATTGTTATTCATGCAGGCCAGTCAGGCGATTTTTTCCCTCATCACATGGATGAAGAATGGTGCAAAACTCAGCCATTCAAAAAACGTATTGCCCATGGCACATTAATTTTTACAATTGCTATTGGGTTAACTGCTGATTTGGTCAATGAAGTTTCTATGACTTATGGTTATGAAAGGCTGCGTTTTATAAAACCGGTTTTTATTGGCGATACTATAAAAGTAACTGTAACAGTGAATGACAAAAAAGATCATAAAAAGCCGGGATATGGATTGGTAACAGAATTGGTGGAATGTTTTAACCAGCACATCGAACTGGTGATGATTTGCGAACATTTATTATTGGTAAATAAAAGAAGCTAGTTAATAATTATGGCAGTAGTTTTAACAGGTATAACATGGGGGCACAGCAGGGGCATTACGCCTCTGCTTGCTGCTTCCCAACGCTATGCCGAACTACATCCCGGGATACAAATACAATGGGAAAAAAGAACCTTGCAGCAGTTTGCTGATTTCCCGTTAGAAAAACTTACCGAAGAATATGACCTTTTAATTATTGATCATCCCTGGGTTGGATGTGCGGCTGCTGCCAATTGTGTGTTGCCATTAAATGAGTATTTATCCGAAGAATACCTAAACGATCAGTATTATAATTCTGTTGGTAATTCACACGGCAGTTATAATTATAATAATAAGCAATGGGCACTGGCAATTGATGCTGCCACGCCGGCCGCCAGTTGCAGAAAAGATTTGCTTCAGAAGAATAATATTCCCGTTCCGCAAAACTGGCAGGATGTAATTGCTCTGGCTAAACTGGGAAAAGTAGCTGTGCCAGCAATTCCTATTGACCTGCTGATGAATTTTTATACTTTCTGTATAGCTCATGGCAACAAACCATTTCAGGATGAAAATGTGATAATTGATTTTGAAACAGGAGTAAAGGCAATTGAAACAATGAAAGAATTGTATTCACTGGTTGATAAAAAAATATTTACTTATAATCCAATTGCAGTTGCCGAAATTATGAGTTCTACAGACGATTACTGGTATTGCCCTTTTGCTTATTGTTATTCTAATTATTCAAGAACAGGTTTTGCAAAAAATTTGCTTCATTACACCGATATGGTTTCTTTTAATGAAAAAAAATTAAGGACAACGATTGGAGGCACGGGGCTGGCTGTTTCTGCATTCAGTAATCAAAAAGAAATTGCAGTTGATTTTACGCAGTGGGTTGTATCAGGCCAAATTCAGCGGACATTGTATACTGAGCATGGCGGCCAGCCGGGCCATCGTTCGGCATGGACGGATGAAAATGCAAACAGGCTTACCAATAATTTTTTTAAGAATATTTTGCCCGTGATGGACAATGGATATACAAGGCCAAGGTTTAACGGGTATCTGCATTTTCAGGACGCTGCAGGCATTCCGCTGCAAAAATGTTTAATGGAAAATGGCAGTGCTGCTGTTACTCTTAGCGAAATGAACAGAATATACCGGCAAAGTTTGTTGCATAAAAAATCAATTGCTGCCCTATGATTGAATTACCCTTAGAAGGATTGGTTGTATTGGAGTTCAGCCAGTATTTATCTGGCCCTTCGGCTGGCTTAAGGCTTGCCGACCTTGGGGCAAGAGTTATTAAAATAGAACGACCAAATGGCGGCGATGCAGGAAGAAAATTAGCTATTAAGAATTTATGGGCGGATGATAACTCATTGTTGTTTCACACCATCAACAGGAATAAAGAAAGCTTTACGGCTGATTTAAAAAATGCAGGCGATCTTGAAACAATAAAAAAAATAATTGAAAAGGCAGATGTGCTGATGCATAATTTCAGGCCGGGTGTGATGGAAAAAAACGGGCTTGGATATTCAACAGTGAAAGAAATTAATCCCAAAATTATTTATGCCGAAATCTCGGGCTACGGAAAAGAAGGCCCATGGAAAAATAAACCCGGACAGGATTTGTTGCTGCAATCAATGACAGGGCTTGCTTATACAACCGGGAATGGAAGTAATGGCCCGGTTCCATTTGGAATTGCCGTTGGTGATATTCTTTGTGGTGCCCAGTTGGTGCAGGGAATTATTGCAGCGCTCATTCGCAGGCAAAAAACAAATAACGGTGCATTGATAGAAATCAGCATGATGGAATCACTGCTTGATTTTCAGTTTGAATTACTCACCACATATTTTACAAGTAAGCAACAACCACAGCGAAGTGTTGTTAACAACGGGCATCCTCTGCTGAGTGCGCCTTACGGAGTTTATAAAACTGCAGACGGGTTTATTGCACTGGCGATGATGGATTTAAATGAACTGGCAAATGCAACTGGTTGCAGCGAACTGAATGTTTTTGCAACAGAAAATGTTTTTGAACAAAGGGATAAAATAAAAACCATCCTTGGAAAGCATCTTGCAAATCATAGTTCAACTTACTGGATCAGCAGGCTGCATGAATTTGATCTTTGGGCGATGGAAGTATTGGACTGGGAAAAAATGATGGATAATAAAGCGTATCAATGTTTGGATATGGAACAGGCACTGAACAATGAAGGCAATAAAATTATTACAACAAGATGCCCGGTAACAATTGACGGAGAGAAATTGTATGCCAACAAACGGGCACCCAAACTTGGAGAGCATAATAAAAAAGTATTGCAGGATTTTGTAACTGTATAATAATAAGTGAAGAGAACTAAAATGAATTTATTACAGGATATATTGGTCATTGATTTCAGCCAGTTTTTATCTGGCCCTTCTGCCGCTTTGCGGCTGGCAGACCTGGGTGCAAGGGTAATAAAAATTGAGCGCCCCGGCTCCGGCGATATCTGCCGCCAGTTGTATGTATCGGATGTAATGATAGAAGGCGAGTCAACAATTTTTCACGCCATCAACCGCAATAAAGAAAGTTATGCAGCCGATTTGAAAGATGCAGATGATGTAGAAAAAATAAAACAGTTATTGTCAAAGGCAGACGTAATGATGCATAATTTCCGGCCGGGGGTAATGGAGCGACTGGGATTAGATTATGAAATCGTTAAAAAAATAAATCCTGGAATTATTTACGCTGAAATAACAGGTTACGGAGCTGATGGCCCCTGGAAAGCTTTGCCCGGCCAGGATCTGTTATTGCAGGCAGCATCGGGCCTTACCTGGTTAAGCAATAACAACAATGAAAGCCCCACTCCAATGGGAGTTGCTGTTGTTGATATACTGGCAGGCACTCACATTGCACAGGGGATTCTGGCAACGCTTTATAAAAAAGGAATTACCGGAAACGGTGCCCTGGTGCAGGTTAGTATGTTTGAAAGTGCTCTTGATTTTCAGTTTGAAGTGCTTACCTGTTATTACAATGACGGAAAACAATTGCCCGTGAGAAGTGCGGTAAACAGCGGCCATGCTTATGTGGCTGCCCCTTATGGAATTTACAAAACTAAAGACAGCTACATTGCACTGGCGATGACAAATATTGTGCAACTGGCTGTTTTGCTGCAATGCGAACCTTTAAAAATATTTATCAATCCTGATGACTGGTTTACAAAACGGGATGAAATAAAAAATATCTTATCTCAACATCTTATTTCAGACACATCAGTTAAATGGTTGCAGGTTTTGGAGCAGGCAAATGTTTGGTGTGCTCCTGTAATGAATTATGATGAACTGGTAAAAGAAGAAGGATATAAAGTACTGAATATGGAAATTACAGTAACTACCAGCAATGGTTTATCTGTAAAAACTACAAGATGCCCGATAAGGGTTGATGGTAAAATACTGCAATCGCAAAAAGGAGCTCCTTTGCTGGGGGAACATAATGAAGCTATCGAAAAACATTTTGGATTAACAAAAAAATTGTAACCTGCCGAAAAAAATTGAACTTTAGCAAACCATGCAAAGGATAATAGATACGCATATTCATATATGGGATTTTGAAAAGGCAGATTATCCCTGGCTTAAAGGCGATACATCTATCCTTAACAGAACATGGCGCATTGATGAAATAGAAAATGAACGAAAGGAACTAGGTGTTGTTGCAGGTGTAATGGTGCAGGCAAGTTGTAATCTGGATGATACTGCTTTGATGCTGGAAACTGCTCATAACAAAGACTGGATTAAAGGGGTTGTATGCTGGCTGCCGTTACTTGATACAGAACAGACAAAGCAGTTGCTGGATGAAAAATTTCTGAAAGAAAAATATTTTAAAGGAGTAAGGCATTTAATACATGATGAAAAAGACCCGAAGTGGTTATTGCAATCTGCAGTAATTGAGAGTTTAAAAATCCTGGCAGTACATGATATTCCTTATGATGTAGTGGGTGTTTTACCAGAACATATTGAAACGGTAATTGAAGTAGCTGATAAAATCCCAAATCTCAGAATGGTCTTTGATCATTTAAATGCACCACCCATTTCTTCCAAAGAAAAATTTGGTAAATGGGGAGCATTAATGAGTGTGGCAGCAAAGCATAAAAATTTTTATGCCAAAATTTCAGGGTTGGGAACAGCATCGGGAAATTTTGAAAACAGGACAACAGATGAAAAAAAGCCTTATGTAGAATTTGCATTAAAGCATTTTGGAACAGACCGTTGTTTTTGTGGCGGCGACTGGCCGGTATCAATGCTGGCAAATAGTTATACCAAAACATGGCAGAACACAATCAATATCCTGGATGATTTACTGTTGCCGGAAGAAAAAGAGAAAGTGTTTTATACCAATGCACAGCATTTTTACAAATTAGAACTCAGTTAACAAATTTTCATGGAAGTAATCAATGGCGTATTATATCATGCAGTGGGAGCTTCCAGTGCTGCATTGTGTTATACTCCGCAAAAAAAAGTAAAAGGGTGGAGCTGGCAAACTTACTGGCTGGCACAGGCTTTTGTTTGCTGGCTGCTGTTACCCCTGCTGATTGCATATTTTACCATTCCGCAATTATTTGCTGTATTAAATGAAGCCCCGTCTTCAGCCATGATAAAATCTTTTTTACTGGGCATGGCTTATGGAATTGGAGGCACTGCATTTGGTATTGCCATCCGCTATGTTGGTTTTTCGCTGACTTATGCAATTGCTGTAGGCATAAGTTGTGTGCTGGGTACTTTATTGCCCCCGCTGGTGCATGGCACATTGGGCGATGTGTTGAAAAGTAATGGAGCAATTTATTTAATAAGTGGTGTGGCAATGGGAGCAGTTGGCATTGCATTATGTGGCATTGCAGGCCGAAATAAAGAAAAGGACATAGAAAAAGCAAAAGATACTTCAGGTAGTTTTTCATTGGCTAAAGGATTGCCACTTTGTTTTTTAGCGGGTGTATTATCAGCATTGTATGGTTTTTCTTTAGATCAGGGCCAGCCCATTGCAGATGTAGCAGCAAAATATGGGGCCGGAAATTTCCAGGGCAATGTGGTTTACATCTTTTCAAACACAGGCGCTTTTATAACTACACTCGTATATTGTTTGTACCTGCATAATAAAGAAAAAACATTTGGTCAATACAGATCAGCAGAAAAAAACAGTCTTACCCTGAATTATTTAATGGCTGCCTTAACAGGTTTGCTTTGGTACGGGCAGTTCTTTTTTTATGGGCTTGGCCATGTAAGAATGGGGACTTATAAATTTTCAAGCTGGGCCATCCACATGATTATGCTGGTGCTGTTCAGTTCGCTGGCAGGGCTTGCAATGAAAGAATGGAAAAACTGCAGCACAAAAACAATACGCCTGCTGATGCTTGCTTTGCTGGTTTTGGTAGTCGCTATTTTACTGCTTACTTATGGAAATAAACTGGGAAGTACTTAATAAAGAATAATACGATTTTTGTAAATCAATAATGTCAATGATTGCACAGTTACCATCGGAGAAACGGCCAATATTTATTATTGGTGCAGGTGGTATTGTTAATGATGCACATCTGCCGGCTTATAAAATTGCCGACTTTATTATAGAGGGCATTTACGATATTAATTATGATAAAGCTGCAGCCACTGCAGTAAAATTTAATATCCCTAATGTTTTTGAAACGATGGAAGATATGATTAACGCTCTTCCTTCAAATGCGGTGATAGATGTAGCGGTGCCAGGCTCTCAGTTAATTCCTGTTCTTCAAAAATTGCCTGATGCTGCATCTGTATTATTACAAAAACCGATGGGAGATAATTATGAAGAAGCGAAAGCAATACTGGAGCTGGTAAAAAATAAAAAAATGCTGGCAGGCATCAATTTTCAATTGCGATATGCTCCCTATATTTTGGCAGCAAAAGAATTAATTAATAAAAATTTATTGGGCGAGCTGAACGACATAGAAGTAAATGTAAATGTTTACACACCCTGGCATATCTGGGATTTTTTGCAAACGGCATCAAGAGTG
>JANNAM010000254.1:0-8904 GCA_031384415.1 Bacteroidota bacterium | reverse complement strand
ATCTTGCCGACACATCCGCTTTGCTTTTTCAGCAACTGAATATGCTGGTGCCGGATCTCTGGACCTGTGGTTTTGTTTTATGCGACAGAAACAAAACAGTAGATGAATGGTGGCTGAGCGGTGGAAATGGATTTATGCCTGATCTTATTTTGCCAAATGTGGGAGATCCACTGCACAATAATATGTACAAAGCCTGGCTCAATGACGAATCCTATTACGAAGAAGTAATAGAGGGTGACCCATTGCAACAGCATTATAAATGGCTGATGACAATCCCGTCTGCTAATGCAGCTTTTAATGCACAGCGGAAAGCAGGGATTCAACAACCTGTCTGGCAACAATTAAGTTGCGCCTATTTTTCCAAAGGATATCTTGTTGTAATCACAGAAAAGCCTTGTGGAGAATCTTCAATTTTTAAACGATTTGCACAGGTATTTGAACAAACCTATACCCGTTTTCTTGATCTGCAAAAAGCAGAAGCACAGGCAAGAGAGGTACAGATAGAACTGGCGTTAGAAAGGGTAAGAGCAAGATCAATGGCTATGCAACACAGCGTGGAATTACAAGATACTTCCCTGGTACTTTTTCAGCAACTAAAAGAATTAGGAGAACCTGCAGAGCAATGTACCATAGGTATTATAAAGGAATCAGAAGCTGTGGTTGAGATATCTGCAACGCTTCACGGAAATATAATGCCTATAGTACATTGCTCTGCAGGTTCTCCTAATTCTTTTAGTTGCTGAAAAAGTATGAGGGAAGTATCTTGCAATTCCTCGCTATGTTGCATAGCCATTGATCTTGCACGAACTCTTTCCAATGCAAGTTCTATCTGTGCTTCTCTTGCCTGTGCTTCAGCAAGGGCGATATCGGTATATCGCTGGTAAGCAAGCGTAAAAACATTCCTGAAACGTTTGAGTACATCAAGCTTTTCACCGGCAACAACATTGAAAGTAGAAATACCAATGGAGCCGGTGCCAATGGAATAGAAATAATAATACAGGGCTGCTGCCTTGTTAATTCTCGGGTCATCTTTTTCACCTATCTTTTTCCGGAACGTGATCATGTCTTCCAGGTCTTTACCCGTATAAGATGTTTCAGAAAATCCTTCTGCATTCCTGATCTCCTTTATTTGCTTTTCAATTAAAGGATGAATATCGTAGGTTAAATGATTAATGCTTTTACCTATTTCATCCGAATAATCATAATTCATAAAAGTTTCTTTTTCATCATCATGAATATTGATCATGGCATTCCTGATCTCAGCAAATCCCAGGTTGTGCAGTTCTGCAAAGAGCACTTCACAAATGCCGGTGAGTTCTTCGGGGGTACGCATGGCCATGGCCTGTGCCCTTATACGTTCAAGGGAAGTTTCTATCTGGGCCTCTTTGGCCTGGGCTTCGGCTTGCGCTATATCCTTATATCTCTGATAAGAAAGATTAAATACATTCCGGAACCGGTGTAATATGTTCAGTTTTTCATTTGAGATACGGTTATAAGTTGAAATACCAATACTTCCCGGACCAATGGAGTATTTATAATAGTATAAAGCCTCCAGGTCATTCAGCCGGGAATCTTCCATTTCACCATTATCTCTTCTGAACTTTTTCCATGCTTCAAGCTCTTGTCCTTTTACTGTAATTTCTGAGAAAGCTTCGCCTGATTTCCTGATGTCTTTTATATATTTTTCAACAACCGGATTTCCACTATATGGAATCTTTGAACTTGTTCCACCAGTAAATTCAGAGTAATCGTAATCAATAAAATAATTTTTTTCATCCACAAAAGTGTCGATCAGGGTATTTCTGAGTTCGGAAAACCCAAGTGCCTGCAGCTCTGCATAAACAACTTTGCATATCTCCATAAGATCATCGGGCTTATGCATACCCATTGCCACGGTTCTTACCCTTTCGAGTGAAGTTTCAATTTCAAGTTCACGGTTTTTACTTTCTAATTCAACGGTACGACGTTTGACAGCTTCCCGGAGTTGTTGGTTCTCTTCGGCTATTTTATCAATGGCAATGTTTTGACCTCCTTCTGCTTTGGTATCAGGGAAAGAAGTATGCTGATGTACTATTTTCCATCCTTCTTTTTTTTGCTGCATCAGAGTGGTAGCCCTGAACCTGGAATAAAAAATCCAACCACCATCTGCTAAAGCATACAAATCGCAATGGTCATGAATAAGGAAGGTATTATGCTGCTGTTCCGGTTTTATTACCCTGTTTCGCATTTCTAATTTTCCTGCCACCTGGTCAATGGTATCATACAGAAATTGCACTGCATCTTTTTTATTTGAAAACACTTCTCCTTCCGCACTTCCTACCTGTGTATATGCATCATCAAGTAAGGGATGCATTGACTCCACATCACCTTTGAGGTAACTATCCCAATAGGTATTGTACACCTGCATTATTTCTTTTTCCAGTTTTTTAGTCAGTTTCATTTGCGAATACTTTTATACTTTTTCCAGGTGGATATTCATTCACTTTTTATTTAAGCTTACCTGTTATTCCTGCCAACGCACCATCCTGGATAAGTTGAGTAATTGCATTCATTTTTTTTCAATTATTGCAATAAAAAATAGTTGCCATGGTTATGCATTGCTGAGTTTTCACCAGGCACTACGGGTGGCTCAGTACCTGAAAAAAACAACCATTTAAATGTTTCGGGTATTTTTCAATCCCCCCTGTTAATTTTGCTTTTTATAATTATGAGTGATGCCTGAGTGTATTTAAATACAACTGTTTTACCGGTTCATTATTTTCCTTGCAGTATTGTGTAAAGTAATGATGATGTTCAATAAAACTGATCTGCGTTTTATTCCATTCCTCTGTGGTCAGTAAAGGATTTAAAGAATGCAATTCCTTATATAAAAGAGTGGCCTTTTCTCTGGCACTTTCTGTTCCCAGGTATTCCAGGTCTGCATCAGCAATTATCTCTTCCAGTTTGTTTTTGGGCGACTGTGGAATTTGGGTCGCCATAATCATTCCTTTTACTGTTTCAATATCGCTCATTGAATATCCGTAACCGGGTAAATACAGGCCGGCCATTTCACAACCTTCTTCTTCATGTTGTTTGTAGGTTTTGATATAACCTGTATCATGCCAAAGGGCAGCAGCAGTTAATAGTTTTATTTCATGTTCGGTGCAGTTTTCTTCCAGCCCAATTTCAAGAGCTTTTTCCAGTACATATAAAGTATGTTCGTAATTATGATAGTAATAATAAGAAGGCAGGTTGGCATTAAGCAGCCTTACAACAAAGTTCATCATTTCAATGTTACTTTGCATGCGGCTTTGCTTTTAATATACCCCCTGTTGCTTCCTTTATGCTTTGCACATACACAAATGCCCGTGGGTCTATCTGCATTATGGTATCCTGAATCTGTTTTACTTCCAGGCGGGTGATGATGGTAACTATAATTTCACAATCAGCTTTTATATCAAAGCTTCCGGGCAGGTATCCCCTTTCGCCTTTGTAAACGGTAATGCCTTTCCCCAGTTCGTTTACAAGAAAATTTTTGATCTCTTCCTGCTGCGATGAAATGATATTCATGGCAGTAAACTCTTCAATACCATCCACTACATAATCGGTGGCCCTGGTGGCAGTAAAATAAGTGATGATGGAATACATGGCTGTTTCGATACCAAACTGAAAAGCTGCCACTGCAAAAATGATGGTGTTAAACAACATAATAATTTCGCTGTTGGAAAATCCTGTTCGGCGTTTGGTGAAAACAGCAATTACTTCTGCACCATCAATAACACCACCGCCTCTTATCACCAGCCCTACGCCGGTACCAATTAAAATTCCACCAAAAATGGCAATCAGTAATTTATCATTGGTTATGGGATTGATATGAATAAAAAGCAGACCCAGCGAAAGCAACGCAACAGCTAAAGTGGTTTGAACGGCGAAAGTTTTTCCAATGCGCCGGTAACCAAGGTATATAAACAACACATTCAGCACAATAACCAAAATACTGATATTGATATTAAATAATTCATGCAGTAAAATAGATATCCCCGTAATGCCGCCATCCATAAACCGGTTGGGTATCATAAAACCCTTCATGGCCAGCACAGCCAAACCGGTTCCCAAAAAAATCAGTAGCAGGTTTTTAATGTCCCACACCTGTTTCCATTCAATGCGGTCGCTTTTATATTTTTTGGCCATGCCGTGCAGTTATTTATCCGACTAATATAAGCCAGTATTTTCAGATAATACCGTCATTCTGTTTTGTTTATTAATTTCAGTGTACTAATCAGGACTAACTATTCAACCACAATCCATTTTAAACAAACAGGTTTTCCCACTGCAATCCGGTTTTGAGTATCGGTGAGCAACCCGATTTTTTTGTCTCTTTTAAAAATTACGATTTCATCGCTGTTTTGATTGGCTGTCAATAAATAATTTCCAGAAGGATCAATACTAAAATTACGTGGTGTTTTACCGAGTGCTGACTGATGGCCAATAAGCCGCAGTTTCCCATTTTTTTTATTGATGCTGAAAATAGCAATACTGTTGGCATTGGCCCGGTTGGATGCATACAGAAATTTGCCATCCGGTGATACATGAATATCTGCACTGGCAGCAATGCTGCTGTCGCCTGCTGGCATGTTGCTGATGCGTTGTTTCATTTTAAGCCTGCCATTTTTATATTTAAACATTACTACTGTGCCGCTCATTTCTTCTATTAAGTAAGCAAATTTTTTTGCAGGATGAAAACAAATATGCCTGGGCCCTGCGCCGCCGTTAGATTGGGCAAAAGCCTGTTTGGCAGTTGTAAGTTTACCAGTCGTTTCATCAAATGCATATATCATTACCTTATCAATACCAAGGTCAGGTACAAATAGAAAACGGTTATCATCAGAAAAAAAAGTGCAGTGAACATGTGGCGAACTTTGCCTTGCCTTGTTGGGCCCCGACCCTTCATGCTGAATAATGGTGGTTGCCGCACCCAATGCCCCGTTTGCATCAATGGGAAACAATGATAAACTTCCGCTGCTGTAATTGCCAGCTACCACCCATCTTCCTGTTTTATCAACACTTACATAACAGGGATGGTCGCCACCCGTTGGTTGCTGGTTGATAAATGTAAGAACGCCTGTTGTTTTATTAAAAGATAAGGCAGCTATTGCCCCACCCTTTCCGTTACTGGCTGCATCTTCCAGTACCGAATACACAAATTGCTGATTGGGCGACACTGCCACAAAAGATGGATTGGAAACTTTTACATGGCTTATCTCTTTGGCAACTCCATAGCTGCTGTTGAATTTATAAACATAAATGCCCTGGCTTTTACCGGTGGTGTAAGTGCCTGTGATAAGATAGTGTTGCTGCTGTGCAGTTGAAATAAAACCAAACAATATTAGTAAAGCAGTTAAATAGATTTTCATGATTGAAAGATAGTGCAACAAAAACACATTTTCAGCACTGCAATTAAAACATCCCGGACTAATACATCCAACCGTTTCAGTTCTCCAGGATTTAAATTTCCCCAATAAAAAAAGCGAAGTATTACTTCGCTCTAAAATTAGTGCCCAGGAATGGATTCGAACCATCACATCCTTGCGAACGCTGCGACCTGAACACAGTGCGTCTACCAATTTCGCCACCTGGGCTTAAGAATAAAAATTCAATATTACTGGCTTATTTTCACTGAACTTTTACCGGGTTGCAAATATAATAAACCTGTTCTAACTTCCAAACCCCTTTTCTGTTCTAAATTGACAGGTTTATTATAGAATGTATATTTCCTTTTTTGCAAAAAAATTGAAAATAATTTTTTGAAACAAGCTGTTTTTAAAGTGCTGCTTTCAGTTTCACCAGTTTTTGTAGTAAGGGTTCCAGTAAATCTAATTGAAGCATATTGGCACCGTCGCTTTTTGCAACAGATGGGTTGGGATGTGTTTCAATAAACAAACCATCGGCCCCGGCAGCAATTGCGGCTTTTGCAATGGTTTCAATTAATTGCGGATTGCCGCCCGTAACACCGGAGGTTTGATTTGGTTGCTGTAGTGCATGGGTAACATCCATCACTACAGGAACATCGTGCGCCTGCATTGCAGGAATATTCCGGTAATCAACCACCAGGTCCTGGTAACCAAAAGTGGTTCCCCGTTCTGTAAGCATTATTTTATCGTTGCCGGCATTGCGAATTTTATCTACTGCAAATTTCATTGCTTCGCCACTTACAAACTGGCCTTTCTTTACGTTCACTATTTTATTTGTTTGTGCAGCGGCAATTAATAAATCTGTCTGCCTGCAAAGAAAAGCCGGTATTTGTAAAATATCAACATACTCCGCTGCTTTTACAGCTTCTTCAGGAGAATGAACATCGGTAACGATTGGCAAATTATATTTTTGGGCAACATTTGCCAACATCTTCATAGCAGTTTCGTCGCCAAGGCCGGTAAAAGAGTTGCCGCTTGTGCGGTTGGCCTTGCGATAAGAAGATTTAAATACATAAGGAATGCCGAGGTTTTTACAGATGCCTGCAACTTTTTCGGCCACTTCCGTAATCAGTTCTTCGCTTTCTACAACGCATGGCCCGGCCAAAAGAAAAAAATTATTTTTATCGTATTGCTGATGAGAGAATAAATCCTGCAAATATTTTTCCATCTTGCAAAAATACTAATATCCAATAGCTTTCAGAAACTCATCTTTTTTCCTCCGGGAAACATCTATATAAGTTCCGTTTTGCAATTCTATCTGGCCCCCATCGCCTTTGATATATCTTTTGATGAAGTGAAGGTTGATGAGATGTGAGTGATGAGTGCGGAAAAAAATATCCTCCGGCAACAGCTCTTCAAATTCTTTTAAAGTCTTAGAGGCGGTTATTTTTGGTTTATCATTTATATAGATGTTTGTGTAATTGCTGTTGGCTTCCAGGTGAATAATTTCGTTAATGTCGAAAAACAACAAACCCTCTAAAGTTGGTATGGCAAGTTTATTCAGTAGTTTTTTTGGATGCTGAATATTTTGCTGCAGCAGTTCTATCTGGTTTTTTATCGGGTTCTTTTCCTTAACATCAATTTTAGCAACAGAAGTTTTTAATTCTTCAATGTCCACAGGTTTCAGTAAATAATCGAAGGCGGCATATTTAATTGCTTTAATGGCATACTGGTCGTAAGCTGTAGTAAAAATGATGTGGAAGTTTTTTTCTTTTATTGCATTCAGCATTTCAAAGCCATTCATCCTGGGCATTTCAATATCCAGAAAAATCAATTGCGGCTGATGTTTTTCTATCAGGGGAATTGCTTCCAGCCCATCGGCTGCTTCAGCCATAATACTTACATCGGGGCAATAAGCCTGCAGCTTTTGCCGCAATGCCAGCCTGCCTTTTGGTTCGTCGTCAATTATTATTGCTGTAATCATTTCAGGTAATTATTAATTGAACTTTTACTGTTGTGCCCGTCGCATTTTCATTATCATACAAGTCTGTAACTTCCACCGAAGCCTGTTGTTCTTTATTAAACAATTTAATTCTGTCGTAACTCATCTGCATGCCATAAGATGATTCTTTGTTTTGTATTATCTGGCTGGCTGTTTTTCTTCCAATGCCGTTATCACTGATGATATATTCAATTTTTTCGCCGGCTTTTGCAATGTTTATTGAAAGCAAACCTTTGTTGCCTTCCTTATTTTTAAGCCCGTGTAAAATGGCATTTTCCACAAAGGGCTGAATAATGAGCGGCGGCACTTTGTAATCGCTGTTCTTCAATTCATCATCAATGAAAATAGTTGTTTTAAATTTATTTTCATGCCGCAGTTCTTCAAGCTCAACATACAATTTTAAAGTTTCAATATCTTTTGTAAAAGCAACTGTGTTTTGTTTGCTGCTGTCCAGAATATTACGCAGCAGTTTTGCAAATTTATTCAGGTAAAGGGTTGCATTGTATTTATCATTGCTGTGAATGAATGCATCAATACTGTTGATGCAGTTGAACATAAAGTGAGGGTTCATTTGTGCTTTAAGGACAGCCATTTCAGTTTCGGCAATTCGTTGATTTAACATTGCTCTGCGTTTAATATCCTTAGTATAAAATGAAAAAGCAAAGAATAGCCCAAGAATAATCAAGAGCAAACTAAAAATAAAAAAAAGTATTGTTTGATACCATTTTGGGGCAATCGTAAATTTTTTATTGATTATAGATATTTCCTTGCCCGAACCTTTTTCAAATGTTTTTATATATAAAGTGTATTTTTTGTGTGGCAGATTATTAAACTGGATAGCATTGCCATAGTGTATCTCCTGCCAGGATTCTTTTTCTCCATTGTCAAGCCAATAAGTGAAGTAATAGTTCTTACTGAAGCGGTATGTGGAGAAATAGAAAATGATATTATTATCTTTATTGGCAAGTTGTATTTGGGTTTGCTCCAGCAAACTATCACATTGCTTACCATTTACTATAAGGTTGGTGAATACTGTTTCTGGATTTACTGACATTTTACCTGATGTAGCAAGTTTGCTATACAGCGTTAAACCGCTAACACAAGGGAATAAAATATTATGGCCGGGGGTATCCCTGATAAGTGTATAAGAAGGTCCCGAAATTTCTGAATAAGACGTAACCGAGCGTACTTTTCCATCTCTTTCCACAATGAGTTTATCTATGCCTGAAATAGTACTACAAAAAAGAGTACTGTCATTATCAAACAATAATGCTTTTACTGTATTGTTTGACAACCCATCGTCTCTTGATATTTTTCTCATCAATTTAATGCTGTCCGCCTCAAGCTCCAGCATATAAATGCCCTGCTGTTTTGTACCTGCCCATACATAATTACCGGGGCCTTTTATCATTACGGTTATCTCTGAGATCCTGTCTTTTGTAAATTTTTCCATTGTGGTAATAAACTCGTACTTATTACCAGTTTTTTTTGCCTTAATAATGAATAGCCCCC
>JANNAM010000183.1:0-6766 GCA_031384415.1 Bacteroidota bacterium | reverse complement strand
CTAAAGAGTCAAGCAATATCCCCTTTTCGGTATAAAGCAATGCATTGGTTTTATCTCTCTTCACATTGGCGTAATATTCTATCAGGTAGCGCAACGAATTTTTTATCCTGTCTTTTTCGCCGGGTTTATCTTTTATAAGGTCGGTCATGTCTACAATTTTTGAATAGTTGGCCAATCCATTGCCTGTAGCATCTGTTGAATCCAGCTTGATGTAATTTCTTGCATTCATATAATATCCGAATGATTCATCGGGAAATTTCTGAATGTACTGATTAAATATTTCAATCGACTGCTCGTAGCTTCCGCCACGGTTGTAATTGTACCCGGTATTGTATAAATCAATTTTGCCCACAATTTTCTTTACAGAAAGTATCTTTTTATACCAGTCGGCTGCTGCAGAATAATTTTTACGGGCCTGAAGGCTGTCGGCAAAGGCTTTCAGCAAACTTACTTTACCTGCTTCGGTGCTGTCAATATCTACAGCTTTTTGCACATAAGTGGCTGCCAGTGTTTCGTTGCCCGGAGTTTTTAATAAAACCTCGGCATATTTCTGATAATCGTTAGGGCCAAGTTTTTCTGGTTTTTGTTTTTGAAAATATAAATCAAAAGCCAGTTTAGAATTTCCCCAATCGTTCAGTTTATAATATGCATAAGCTTTTAAGCCGTATAAATTTGGATAGGGTGCCGCTCCGCCTGCGACAATACACTCATCAGATTTTGAGATAGTTTCCTGAAATAATCCCTGGGCATATTTCATGGATGCCCTGTAAAAGCAGGAATTGGGTTCATCATCACCCATTAAGTTCAAATATTTGTCAAGGTAATCTGCAGACTTACCAACATTAGTATTATAAAAATACTGGTGAAGATTAAAATAGACAGGAATATAAGCAGGGTCTAAAGCAATTGCTTCATTAAAGTACCGCATAAAAATTTCTTCCTGGGAGTAGCCCTGCGTTTGGTAAACTTTACCAATCCTGTATTTTGCCCTTGCATAAGAAGGGCTGATGGCTAAAGCTGATTCATAAGATTTCTGTGCATTGCCGCCATCTGCAAATTTGCGGTAAGCATCACCCATGATGCAATAAGTTTCGGGGTCCTTAAACCCTTTGATGGAGATTGCCAGTTTTAATTTATCAATGGCATAAGAAGCATCCCCATCTTTTGAGTCGTAATCGGCATTGGCAAAACCAATGGCATTCAAAACTGCAATGTTTTTTCCCTGCGATAATGATACGGCTGCTTCGAAGCGGTTTCTTGCATCCTGGGTTTTTCCTTCCAGCAATTCAATATGACCCATGGCGGCTGTAAGTAATGCACTATTGCTGTTTGCCATCAATGTTTTTTGATACAAAGCTTTTGCACCTGCGATGTCTTTATTTTCCTGTGCTATTAAAGTTTGCCCAAGCCAGTAAACTGCATCCACATTATTAGGGTCGGCATTTACCAGCTTTTCAAAAACATTTTTTGCACTGATGTATTTGGTATAATACAAAAATTTCTTCCCATCCTCAATACTTTGAGCTTTTACAAGCGTAGTAACCATAATGGTTGTCAACAATAAAAGCCCCATTTTAATCTTGCTCATTTTATTTTGCTGTTTTACTTTACAATGTTATCAATTTTGCCACAAATTCTTTCAAAAGCGGCGATAATCTTTCTATAATTTTTCATTAATCTTCACAGAGCGTATTTCAAAATCCATCATCGGCCCAAGGTATGCTCTTCTAAAAATTAACTGGCCTCTTTCATATTTCATAAATGCTGCAAAACCGCTTCCCAGGCCGCTGTAATTTTCTTTAAGTATGTAATACAAACCACGTACCAAAGGGTATCGTCTTGTTAAGATGCTTGCCTGTGTTGGTTTTACATAAGGAGAGTCTTTGCATCTCATACATTCAACATAACCCATTTTTACTTTCTTTAACATACTAACCTGTGCTGTATCTTCCGGGTTTCCAATCCAGCTAATGCCTACCAATCCAATGGCATTTGGTGTGGAAGCAACATAATCTAGCACATCTTTACTTGTTTTAACTGCCTTTACCACACTGGTATCAAACGCTCCTCCCTGCAATATGCTGTCAATTGCATAACGCACCGTACTGGTAGCATTTAAACCGTCAAAAACGATGGGTTGTTTTTTGCCCGGGCCGCCACTTAATTGCTGCTTCAGTCTTTGCAGTGTAAATAATGTATCGTTGTTGTCCTTATTTAAAATAATGGTAATGGCATCGGTTGCCAGCTTATCACTCACTGGCGAATAACCTAATGAATCTTCATAAAACCTGGCTTCTGTTTTACTCAACCCTCTTGTAACTATTATCATCCTGTTACTGGTATCTTTATATAAATCACTGAAACATGCTGCTTCTGGTTTGTAATGGGCTATGATTTTTGTGCCGGGATAAGTAGCTTCATACACTTTTATCTGCTCTTCAATAACCGGCTTAAAGCTTTCATCTGCGCTGATGTTAATGATGCCGCTGGTGGGGCTGTCAGAAACTGTAATATGCTTTACCTTGTTCTTACAGCCGGCAATTGCCAGTATAAAAAGCAAAATGAAAATATATTTTCTATTAACCGGAAAAAGGCTTTTGTTCATCAGCTTCTGAAATAATTTTTCTTATATCCTCTGTAAATCCTGAAAGCGCCATAGATAAAACATATAGCAGCAAAAATTTTAATCACAAGCGGATCGTACTGGTCTATGTATTGCTGAGTAGATTTTAATGGAAACATAAAAAAGATTCCTGCGCCAATTAAAAATATTCCCATAACATAGTTAGTGAGGCTCCTCATTCTAACTATACCTTTTTCCCTTTCGTTCAATGGTTCGTTTTCAAATTCTTCTAATGCCATAAATTTATTTTTAAAAATGCCTGTAAGGGTTTTAAAATCCTTACAGGCCTGCCAAATTACATAAAATATTTTACCCCCTGCTATTCAGCAATAAACTTTACAGGAATGGTGTAATACACCGATACGTTTTGTCCTTTCCTTTTTCCGGGAATCCAGTCGGGCATTTTTTTCAGCACCCTTATTACTTCTTTGTTAAATTCTTCGCCGCCATCTTTTACCACAGTAAAGCCTTTCAATTTGCCATCATATCCAATCACAAACCTAACCTGCACACTTACAGTTTCGTCCTCTTCCAAATCACGTGGATTGGTTAAATTTCTCTTTAAAAATTTTATAAGTCCATCATTGGGAAAGGCTGGATAAACATCCACTTCTCCCAAATCCATGGGTTTATTAATATCAACATCGGGTATTCTAATTACTGGTTTATCGCCTGTGCCAGAAAGAGTGACAGGTAAAACAATACCAATATCCCCGGGGTTTTTTAAGTCAGTTATTGCACCAATTGCTACAGAATCTATAAGCGTTTGCAAAACATTTGCTTGAAGCTTTTTATCAACAATAACTGGTTCTGTAAACTCCTGTGTTGGCTGCTGCTTTGCTTTTGCAGGCTGTTCCTGAGGAGTTTCTTTTTTCTTTTGGGGTTCTTTTTTTTCTTTTGGCTGCTCCAGAGAAACTGTTCTTGTTATCATTTCATCATCTTTTACTGCTGCTTTTTTATTGGGCAAAAAAGTAAAGGCAGATAAAAGCACCACTCCACCAAGCATCAGTGCAAGGGATTTTACCAGTCGGTTGCTGTAAAATTTACGGAGATTATAAGCACCGTATTCTTTATTCCTGTTTTCGAAAACAATGTCGAGGACATCGCTTTTCAAAATTAATTCGCTGTTCATTTTATGTAGGTTTTGAATTGAAAAAATCTGGTTTCAAAACCGGCGCCTGGTTTGGTAATGAGATACAAATGCTGCCGGAATCCATAAACCTTTAAAACTTACATGGCTTTAAAACTTAAACTATCTTTTATCTTTGCGCCATGAAAATTTTGATGGTATGCCTTGGCAACATTTGCCGCAGCCCGCTGGCCGAAGGAATTTTGCAGCATAAAGCAAACCTTACAGGACTAAACTGGATTGTGGAAAGCGCTGGTACAAATGGTTACCACACCGGCGAACCACCCCATCACCTGAGCCAGAAAGCAGCACGGCTGCATGGCATTGATATAAGTAAACAACGCAGCCGAAAATTTGTAAAAGAAGATTTTGAGCGTTACGATAAAATTTACGCTATGGCCGAAGATGTGCTGGATGAAATGAAAAGGATTGGTAAAGAAAAATTTAATAACAAAAAAGTTGATTTATTTTTGAACGAAATTTATCCGGGAGAAAACAGGGATGTACCCGACCCCTGGTATGGTGCAGAAGACGGATACCACAGGGTTTTTGAAATAATAAATTCAGCAACTGAAAAAATCTTAGAAAAACACTTAACACCCAAAACCAATTTTCAATTTATCAATGATTAATAAACCATCCATACCGCAGGGCACCAGGGATTTTAATGCCGAAACAATACGCAAGCGGAATTTTATTTTATCTACCATCAAATCAGTTTTTGAAATTTATGGTTTTCAGCCATTAGAAACACCGGCTTTTGAAAATTTAGAAACATTGATGGGCAAGTATGGCGATGAAGGTGATAAACTCATTTTCAAAATTCTTAACAATGGATTAAACAACGAGAAGAATATTGAAAAAACAAAAACTGGTTTTGAATTATTGCTGGAAGGAAAAAACAGTATAGATATTACAGAAAGAGCATTAAAATACGATCTCACCATTCCTTTTGCTAGATATGTTGCAATGAACCACACAAAGCTGGTGTTTCCTTTTAAGCGTTACCAGGTGCAGCCCGTTTGGCGGGCCGACAGGCCGCAAAAAGGCCGCTACCGTGAGTTTACACAATGTGATGCCGATGTAGTAGGAAGCTATTCTTTGTTAAATGATGCCGAGCTTGCAATGATTTATCATGAAGCATTTATCCGCCTTGGCCTGCATGATTATGAACTAAGGATTAACAGCCGAAAAATATTATCTGCTTTGGCAAAAGCCTGCAATGCTGCAGATAAATTACCCGCCATCACCACCGCCATTGATAAATTAGATAAAGTAAGTTTTACTAAAATAAAAATTGAACTTGCCGAAAAAGGATTAACAGAAGAACAGATTGAAATTATTGAAAAATATACTGCCATCAGCGGCAGCAACAATGAAAAAATTTTACAGGCCATTGCATTGCTTGGCAATTCGGCAGAAGCAAGTCGTGGCCTGGAGGAAATAAAATATGTAGTAAAAAAAGCAGCCTATGCAAACATTACAATTGATTTTACACTGGCCAGAGGACTTAATTATTACACCGGAATAATTTATGAAGCCAAAGCGCCCCCAATGGTAAACATGGGAAGCATTGGTGGTGGTGGCCGCTATGATGACCTGACCGGTTTGTTTGGTGTGCCCAATATTCCCGGTGTGGGCATCAGCTTTGGTGTAGACAGGATTTATGATGTGCTGGAGGAACTGCATCTTTTTCCGGAAAATTTACAAACCGGCACCAAAGTAATTTTCTTTAACATGGGCGAACGGGAAAGTAATTTCTCTTTTAATATCATGCAGCAATTACGCAGCAAAGGAATTTCCTGCGAATTATTTTTGGAAGAAGTAAAACTGCCAAAGCAATTCAGCTATGCCGAACGTAAAAAAATTCCTTATGCAGTAATTATCGGCAGCAAGGAAATTGATCAAAATTATTGCCAGGTAAAAAACATAAACACCGGCGAACAGCAACTTGTACTTATGGAAAACCTCTTCGATTTTTTTAACAAACTTTAAGGGTTACTAATAAATTTTATAAGCATTAATACTAAATCAATTTTATGCAACTACGTTTTCGTTTCAAACTCATTGCAGTTGCTGCAATTATAATTTTCTTTGCTTCCTGCACCAAAACAAACAAACAGGGCCGCTATATTCCCAACGATGCTGCAGTAGTAATTCATGTAGATGGAAAATCTCTATCAGAAAAACTGCCCTGGGATGAACTGAAAAAGAACCCGGCGTTTCAAAAAATCTTTACAGATTCCGCCACTCCGACTTATATAAAAACCGCACTGGACAATCCTGAAAGTGCAGGCATTGATACAAAAAACGATTTGTTGTTTTCGATGGTAAAAGACAGCAGCGGTGCATATATTCTTATTGAAGGGCATCTTAAAGATGCTGAAAAATTCAGACTGTTTAATCTGGATATAACCGAAGGCGGCTTTGAAACAAAAAAAGATGATGTGCAGTACATCACTGCTTATCCTGCAATAGTTGGTTTCAATAAAGAAATGTTTGTGTATGTGATAGATGCTGCAAATGTTATGGGGTCCAAAAAACCAAACAATGGTTCATCTGCCAGCAGGGATTTGCCCGGCACCTGTGAAGGAATTTTTAATTTAAGCGCAGGTAAAAGCATGGGCGAAAAAGAAAAATTTACCACACTGGTAAATGAGCAAAGCGATATACATGCCTGGATAAATATTGAAGAAATATATAAGGGTAGCAGCATGCTGGAGAATATGCCTTTTGGCGACATGAGCAAAATGTATGAAGGAAGTATTACTACTGCTGCTTTAAATTTTGAGAACGGAAAAATTGCCATGCACATGAAAGCATATTATGGCAAAGAAATGACCTCGCTGTATAAAAAATACATGGCAGATGATATAAACGAAGAGATGGTAAAAAATATACCAGCAAAAAACATTACTGCTTTATTAGCAATGAATTTTAAACCGAAAATGGTAACTGAAATGCTGAAGCTGATGAATATGGATGCCATGGTAAATCTGGCAACTGCATTCCTG
>JANNAM010000097.1:0-5033 GCA_031384415.1 Bacteroidota bacterium | reverse complement strand
CCCTTGAATGCATTGGGTAAATTATCATAAGAAAGTTGCAGCCGTTTTACATTGTAATTGTATTTATTACCAAAGCCATAAAGCAATGAGCCAAACAACGTGCCGCCAACGGCCAAACCAAGCCAACTTAAGAATGCGGAGCGGCTGATGCCATCGCCGGTAATTCCTTCAACCTTTGTGCTGCCTGAAAATAATTTTTCCCAAATCCATTGAATCAGCCTTCGCAAATCATCTATAATGAAAAAGATAACCGACACCAATTTTGCAAGGAACAAACCTATAACTGTGGCAAAAAGATAAGTGCGGAATTTTTTACCCAGGAAATCCGGTTCGGTAAAAGCAAAAAGCAGGAAACTGATGACAGCAATTACCGTCAATCCCCAGTAAATGGAGTAAACTATCGTACGCATTTTTGGCGAAGCCGAATGACTGATGGTTTTTATTGCCTGGAAAACATAGGTATCCAGCAATAACATAATTCCTATAAAAATGAAAGCGCCAATTGGTGTACGCATTGTTTAGTTTAAAGGTTAAATAGTTTACAGGTTGATAAGGGTTACGAACTTAGACGTTTGAAGAAGTATAATATTTTAATTGGTTGCTAAAATAATATCAGTTCATCCATTTTAAAAACTCATCCAGCTGCTGGTTAATGGCATGCAGCGTAAGTTCATCGGTAATTCTTCCTTCTTTATCCATCAGTTTATTTACCTGCGATAAAGGAAGTTTGTTGTGATGCACTGTTATTTTTACAAAGTTTAAAATATCAGCAAGGTGGTCCATTCCTCTCAGGTTTCCTGCCCTGCCTGTAGAGTCGCCGGTGAGCAGCGCTTTTTTATGAAACCATATTTCATGACTGCCTGCAGTGTCAAAAAGCATTTTTAAAACCCCCGGAAAACTGCCGTTGTATTCAGGCACTATAAAAATGAAGTGTGAGCTGGGAATGATAATATCGGTTTCAATTCTTTTAAATGTTTCATCCCGGTGCAACACGTCAACACCCTCCAGCGAAAAAATACCGGCTTCCACACCTTTCTCCTTTAAAATCCTTTGATATTCTCCTGCTACTTTCAGGGTATTGCTTCCTTTTCTGTTGGTGCCTGCTACTATTGTAATCATTATATGTCCTTATTGTTTATAAGTATAACAAAGATGTGGGTTCTTTGTTGCCCAATATTATGCCGAATGGTTATTTTTGCCAACCTGACAGAGAAAAGCTCAAAGCAAGTAAGCCAAAAGCTAAAAGCTGGAGCACAAAATTGAAGATCTGTTTTGCTTTAAGCTCTTGGCTTTAAGCTTTTAGCAAATAAAATAATGAATATGGCAAGAATAATAGGCGTGGCTAATCAAAAAGGTGGCGTAGGCAAAACAACAACTGCAATTAACCTGGCGGCAAGTTTGGCTGTGCTGGAATATAAAACACTGCTGGTGGATGCCGACCCACAGGCAAACAGCACAACTGGCGTTGGATTCGATTTGCACAATGTGCAGCAAAGCCTTTACGACTGCATGGTTAATGAGGCAAAGGCAAAAGATGTGTTGCTGAAAACAGATATCCCTCATCTCGATTTAATTCCATCGCATATTGATTTGGTAGGTGCTGAAATTGAAATGATAAATTATCCCAACCGGGAAATGGTGTTAAAAAAAATCCTGGAACCCATCAGGGATGAATATGATTTTATAATTATTGACTGCTCACCTTCTTTAGGATTGATTACAGTAAATGCATTAACTGCCGCCGACAGTGTAGTGGTGCCGGTGCAAACAGAATTTTTTGCTTTAGAAGGTTTGGGCAAATTGTTAAACACTGTAAAGATTGTTCAAAGTCGTTTGAACACCGATTTAAAAATTGAAGGCATCCTGATGACGATGTATGATGGCCGCCTGAGATTGTGTAACCAGGTTGTAAGCGAAGTACGCCGTCATTTTGATGAAATGGTTTTCAGTAGCATTATTCACCGCAACACAAGGCTTAGCGAAGCGCCAAGTTTTGGCAAGCCGGTAATTTTGTATGATGCCGACAGCAAAGGCTCTATCAACTATTTAAACCTGGCAAAAGAAATTTTACAAAAAAATAATCTTACTAAAATAAAACAGGAAGACAGGATAATTAGCTAATTCGATAATATGCTAATTTGCTAATGAATGGCCACAAGCGTATTTGACAATCGTAGTCACTTTTGCACCTGAGGAATTAGCACATTAGCAAATAAGCTCATCAGCACATTTCTATTATGACCGCTCCAAATAAAAAAGACGCATTAGGAAAAGGAATCCGCAGTTTGCTGCAGAATATTGATGCAGATTTAAAAAGCACTGCCGGAAGTTTAAGGCCCGATGTGGTGGAACAAACCACTGCATCACTTCGCATTCCTTTGGCCGAAATTGAAGTGAACCCCAAGCAGCCCCGTAAAGATTTTGACGAAACCGCATTGAACGAACTGGCAGCTTCTTTAAAAATGCATGACATTATTCAACCACTTACCGTATCTAAATTACACAACGGAAAATACAGGCTTATTGCAGGCGAGCGCAGGCTGAGGGCAGCAAAAATTGCCGGCTTAAAAGATGTTCCTGTATATGTGCGGCAGGCAAATGATGTGCAGTTGCTGGAATTGTCATTGCTCGAAAATTTACAGAGAGAAAATTTAAACGCCATAGAAATTGGCCTTAGTTATAAAAGGCTGATGGACGAACTGGATTATACACAGGAACAGGTGGCCGAACGCATGGGCAAAGAGCGAAGCACTGTTTCCAATTATACACGGTTATTAAAATTGCCACCCGATATCCAGGTGGCGGTCCGCAATGGTATCATCACCATGGGCCATGCAAGGGCATTGATAAATGTTGATTTGGTAGATAAGCAACTCTATATTTTTAATGAAATAAAAAAAAGGAGTTTATCAGTAAGGCAAACAGAAGAATTAGTAAGAAAGATGTATGTTGCCGGCGCTGTTAAAAATTCTGCAAAAGCAACTGTGCCTTCCGAATTTAAAAAAATAGAAGATACTTTAGCATCGCATTACAGTACCAAAGTAAAACTTGCCCACAATAAAAAAGGCCACGGTACTATTTTGTTTGAATATTATTCTTTGCAGGAACTAAATGCCCTGCTGGAAAAACTGAACATTAATGTAAGCTGATTGGCCCCAAACCCCTAAAGGAGCTTTTAAGCACCCTGATAAATAAATGAACTTTTTAAAACTGATAATTTCAATTCTTTTTTTTGTTCAAACAACAAGCCTGTTTGCCCAGACGGATAGTATAAAGCCTGCAAAAAAAAACAACAGCATTTTTTCCCGGCAGGATTCTTCAAAAACTTACAACCCCAAAATTGCTACCATCCGTTCTGCCATCTTACCCGGTTGGGGCCAAATCACTAATAAAAAGTACTGGAAGTTACCCATTGTGTATGCCGCACTGGGAATAACAACCGGTGTTTTTTTTCATAACATCAAACAATACAAAGAAGCCAAAAATGCTTACATCAACGCCATTGATGGGAACGCTGCAAATGATTCTTTAATTCCCGAACCCTATTACAGCGTCCGTCTTTCACCCGATGCCATTCGGAATTTCAGAAACACAGTAAGACAAAATGTTGACTACTCTGCGTTGTTTATAATTTTATTCTGGGGGCTCAATGTGGTGGACGCTACTGCGGATGCTCATTTAAAAACATTTGATGTAAGCCCCGATTTAAGCCTGCAGATAAAACCCGGCTATAGCCCAATGGCAAATACCAATGGTATTAGTTTGGTGATGAATATTCACCCTCATCCCCTAAAGGGGAGTAAATAAGTATATTTGTTTTCACAATTAAAATAAATGGATAACACAATCAGTTCCCCCTTTAGGGGGTTAGGGGGTTTGAGAGTAGGATTAATAGGCTATGGCAAAATGGGCAAAGCAATTGAAACTGTTGCTTTGCAAAGAGGCCATATTATTGAATTAAAAATTGATATTGACAGTTTAGAAGCTTTTACAAAAGAAAACCTGCAGCACTGCGATGTTGCAATTGAATTTACAGGGCCACACAGCGCAAAAGAAAATATCTTAAAATGTATTGATGCTGGTACTCCATTAGTAAGCGGCAGCACGGGCTGGCTGCAGGATTATGACGAAGTGGAAAAAGCCTGCAAAGAAAAAAACGGCAGCTTTTTATATGCCAGTAATTTCAGCGTTGGTGTAAATATTTTTTTTGAACTCAATAAAAAACTGGCGCAACTGATGAAGCCACATGCTGAATACAATGTGAGTATGGAAGAAATTCATCACACCCAAAAAAAAGATGCCCCCAGCGGCACTGCAATTACTTTAGCCGAACAAATTTTGCAGGAGGTGGAAAGAAAAAAGAACTGGATAAACAACAACACAGAAAACCCCGGGGAAATTTCCATCATCAGCAAACGTATTGACCCGGCACCGGGCACTCATTCCATCAAATACAGTTCCGACATTGACGATATTGAAATCATTCACACTGCACACAGCCGCATGGGATTTGCAACAGGCGCTGTGCTGGCTGCCGAATTTATTCATAACAAAAAAGGCATCTTTAGCATGAAAGAAGTTTTAGGGCTTTAATCTCACTTCATCCAAATGCAGTTTACCAGGTTCAAAATATTGTTGTTTTGTTTGTTTGCATTTGCAATGCAGGCAAAAAGCCAGTACCTTAAAATTGACAGCTTGCAGCAACTTATTAACAGCAATGCAACGGATGAAAAAAAATTAAACGCTTATAAAGATTTAGCCAATATCCAGTTGCTTAAAAATTTTGATGATTGCCTTGCCACAGCCGAAGCAGGATATCTTTTGGCAGAAAAAATGAAAGACTCTTCTTCGGTAGCAAATTTTCTTAAACTTGCCGGCACTGCTTTTTATTTTAAAGGAAAATACGATACTGCTGCTGCTTATTATTATAAGGCACTAATTGCTCTTAACAAAAATGGCGATGAAATGGAACGGGCAGGAATATTGAATGAGATTGGAAAACTGTTTCGTAAAACAAGAGACCTTGACAGGGC
>JANNAM010000095.1:0-52624 GCA_031384415.1 Bacteroidota bacterium | reverse complement strand
TATTCCCCCGGTGGATGATGGTTCGGAAAGGCTGCCTTTTTAAAGGGCTGGCTCGTTAATTTTTTTTAATTAAACCTACTGCTTTGGATTATCATTCGGTCACTGAATCTGTAAATTTATATCTTGCTGTTTTATTGTTTGCACCTGCAGGTGCCACAGTGTTTATTTTTTTAGGAATAACGCTTGCAATCATTTCTTTTTTTATTGCAGGTTCTGAAGTTGCTTTTTTTTCGCTGAATAATAAGGACATTAATAAACTTAAAACAAGGCGACATCCCTCTTATCGCCGCATTGTCAGTTTACTTGAGCATCCCAAAACACTGCTTGCTTCCATGCTTATTACCAACAGTTTTGCCAACATTGGCATTATTTTAATTTCCAACATTTTAATTAACGACTGGATTAAAGATTTGCATTTTAGTTTTTGGGTGGGGTTTTTAATAAAAGTGGTAGCTGTAACTTTTTTAATTGTTTTGTTTTGCGAAGTGCTTCCAAAAGTTTGGGCCACTTATGATAAAATACGTTTTGCTGCAAGGGCTTCGCTGATAGTAGAAGTTTTCAATACTGTATTTTACCGCATCAGTAAAAGGCTGGTTAAATTCAGTGATAGCATTGAAAAAAAATTATCTTCAGAACAATCGGCAGCATTGGACAGCAGCAATCTTGATGATGCCATTGACCTGCTACCAGAACATGAAGCCACGGTGGAAGAAAAACAGATTTTAAAAGGCATTCGCAAATTTGGCGACACTACAGTAAAACAAATAATGCGGACCCGGCTGGATGTAAGCGGCATTGATGTAAACAGCAATTTTAGTAATACAATAAAAAAAGTAGAAGAGCTTCATTACTCCCGGTTACCAGTTTATAAAAATGACCTGGATGAAGTGGTGGGCATGCTGCACACCAAAGATTTGCTGCCGCTTTTAAACGAAGCACCCGATTTTGACTGGCACAAGCTGATGCGCCAGCCATATTTTATTCATGAACAAAAATTGATAGAAGATTTGTTGCAGGAGTTCAGGAATAAAAGGATTCATTTTGCAGTGGTGGTAGATGAATTTGGCGGCACATCAGGTATTGTAACACTGGAAGACATTATGGAAGAAATTATTGGCGACATTAAAGATGAGTTTGATGATGAAGAAAGCGCCAATAAAAAAATTGATGACTACACATTTATTTTTGAAGGTAAAACAATGATAAATGATGTGTGCAAAGCAATGAACCTGCCCGTTGATACTTTTGAAAGCGCAAGAGGCGACAGCGATTCGCTGGCCGGGTTGGTACTGGAAATAGCTGGTGAGTTTCCGCAGGTGAATGAAGAAATTACAAGTGGCGATTTTATTTTTTTGCCGCTTGAAATAAATAAAAACAGGATTGATAAAGTGAAAGTAATAATTCGTCAGCCTGCATCATAACGAATAAAATAATCAATGTTCAATATTCAATATTCAATATTCAAAAAGAGTTGGCGGGCTTCTATACTTCCATATTCCTTATTTCTAATTTCGTATTCCTTATTTCTTACAGCCTGCAACTCCACTTACACCTCCAAAAAAAAGGGGTATTATAAAATTGATTTCCCTGAAAGAAAATACATCTCATTTAATAAAGAAGGCTTTCCTTATACGTTTGAATACCCGGCCTACGCCACGATAATACAAGACAGCAGTTATTTTGACAGCAGCCCGGAAAATCCCTATTGGATAAACATTGATTTCGCCGGCTTTAACGGAAGGATTTTTTTGAGTTACAAAATTGTTGGCGGCAAAGCCATGTATAAAATAAAACAAGCCGATGGCACATACAAAGATTCTATTGGGATAAATGAATTTGACAGGATGGTGGATGATGCTTTTAAGCTCACACATAAAAATGAATCGGTTTCAGGCTCCATTAAAGACAGCCTGATGCAAACCCCCAACGGACTTACCGGCGTTTTTTTTAAAGTGGGTGGCAATGCAGCAACCGCCAAACAGTTTTTCCTGAGCGATACAACCAAGAATTTTATCCGGGGTGCTTTATACTTTGCTGCAACACCCAATGCCGATTCAATAAAACCAGTGCAGGACTTTATACAAAAAGACATTGAGCATCTCATCAATACATTCCGGTGGACAGATAAAATGCCAGCAGCAGTCACCGAAAAGCACAAACCGGCGATGATAAAACCAAAATAGGTTACAGTTTTACTTTCTTGTAATCCTTCTTAATTTTTAACGGAGCCCTTGAAAACATTGACAGGCTTAGTTTTCTTTCTGGCTTGGCAACTTCAGCAGCTTTTTCTTCGGCAGGCGTAATAGTTTCAGGTTGTGCCGCATCCTCTTTAACTGGCTCTGCAATTACCGGCAAGTCTAATTTAACTTCTTCAACCAGTGGCACATCTGCAATCCTGCTCCTTGAAAAATCATCCAGCCTTATTTTTCTTACTGCTGGCTTTTTATTTTTTTTTGACACAGTATTTATAGTAACAATATTCTTTGTTACTGCTGCATCATTTTTTTTCACAGCTAATACAGCGTTTTTAATGGCGGGTTTTTCAAGAACTGTTAACGGCTCTTCGTCAGCATAAAGTTTTTTAAAGCTTTCCGTTTTTTGGGTGTTGTAATAATCTACAACTCCGTAAACTGTGGCAGCTGAAAAAAGGCCAATGCCTGCATAAATAATTGCTTTCATGTTTTTTTGTTTTGAGTGATAAATATTTTTATTTCACGGATTTTTACGAATGCGTGTAATTAGTGTAATCATTTTAATCAGTGAACAAATGTTTTTAAATACGATTTACTTTTTTTGTAAATAAAATATTCTGCTATCATCATATTACCCAGCACACTTATCCAAAGCGATATTTCGTAATTGTGTAAATGGCTTACGCCGTAATAATAAAATAGGATATGATAAATGCGGAATGTAACGGCTGTCATTGCCATACTATAACTTCTTATCATCCAGTTTTTATGTGCCAGCACATTTTTTTGTTTGATTGTTTGCAAACCTTTCATGGTACTGTAAAACCAATACACTGCCATAAACATAAAAAGCATCCTCTCCCAAAAACTTCCTTTTGCAAAAAAACTCATGTACAAACCGGTGGGTGCACCCAGCACCAAAACCACCACCACATAAATTTTCCCCATCCAGATATGAATGGCTCTGCGTTTTTTTAGTATGTAAGAAGAAAACTGGGTGAGTGTTGCTGTAATACAAAACATGCCGGCAAAAATGTGGATGTAGAAACTTACTTTATAAATGGGTTTTAAAAAAAGCATGGCTCTTTCTTCGATAAAACCAAAATTTTGGCTGAAGGAAAAATAAGGCAGTGTGTTCTTTACTAATAATAAACTAAAGAAGGTAAGCGGTATCCAAAAAAGGGCAGCAAAAAAATAGCGGATGCTGCGTTGCAGGGTTAATTGGCGGCTGTTGAGCATATACAGGAGAGTTTAATGCTGGGATGCCGGGCAAAAAACAAGTCCATAAAAAGGAATGTTACAATATTGTTAAAGGGTTTGCACACTTTTAGCGCCTCTCTTTTCTTACTTTTGCAGCTGTTATGATTGCAATAAAAAATGTACTGGTTAGTGATGAAATTATAAAGGAGCAATTTGTATGTGATTTGTCTAAATGCAAAGGTGCCTGCTGCGTTGATGGCGATGCCGGGGCGCCATTGGAGAAAGATGAATTAGAGAAAATAAATAAAGTGTACGATGCTGTGCTGCCCTACTTAAATGAAGAAAGCAAAAAGGAACTGAACCGCCAGGGAAGATATGTGTATGACAGGGAATTTGGCTGGGTTACGCCTACCATCGAAAGCAAAGTTTGTGTGTATGGAATTAAAGATGCAGCAGGTATTGTAAAATGTGGCATTGAGCAGGCATATATTGATGGAAAAGTTAAATGGAAGAAACCTATCAGCTGTCACCTGTTTCCCATCATCACCAAAAAAAGTAAGAATACAGATACTGAGTATGTAAATTACGAACCAAGAGAAGACAGTTGCAAAGCATCCTGTTCGCTTGGTAAAAAATTAAAAGTGCCGGTTTATGTTTTTTTAAAAGAAGCATTGGTTCGAAAATTTGGCCAACAGTTTTATAAAGATTTAGAAGCAACTGCCCAGCATATAAATTCTAAAAAATAAATACTAAATTCTAATGGTGAAGAAAATTTTTATTCATTTATTCCTTATTTCTTATTCCTTATTCCTTTCTTCCTGCTCGGTAAACAAAGCCAAAATTGATAATGGCCTTAAAAAATATTTTGATGAAAATAAAGTAGATGGCTGTTTTACCATGCTCAACAATGCCAGCGGCGAAGTAACTGTTTATAATATGGAGCTGGATACTCAACGCTTCTCTCCTGCTTCTACTTTTAAAATTGTAAACTCATTGATTGGGTTGCAAACAGGAAGGATACTAAACGATACCATGACAATTAAATGGGATGGGATAAAACGTTCCAATGAGGCATGGAACAAAGACATGGGAATGAAGGAGGCTTTTAAAGTTAGTTGTGTTCCTTATTACCAGGAAGTAGCAAGAACAATTGGAAAAGACACAATGAAACACTGGATAGACAGTTTGGGTTATGGCAATAAAGATGTTAGCGGCCCGGTTGATTCTTTCTGGCTTAACAATCATTTAAAAATTTCGCCTGATGAACAGTTGGGTTTGGTAAAACGCCTGTATTTTAATCAGCTTCCTTTTATGAAAATATGGCAGGAAGTAGTTAAGAACGTTATGCTGCAGGAAGACAATACTGCTTACAAACTGAGTTACAAAACCGGATGGGGCTCCGATGAGCAAGGCAATGACATTGGCTGGATGATTGGCTGGGTTGAAGAAAATAATCATGTTTATTTCTTTGTAACTTTTGTAAAAACACCCGATGATAAAACAGACATCATCGCAGCAAGAATGAATATCACCAAAGGCATTTTAAAAGAAATGGGATTTTTTGAAGGGAAGAAATAAGGAAAATGTGCTAACTCAACCCGGAGGAGCAATTAAAATTACTTCAGCATTTTTAACAATTTCCAGAGTAACAAATTTGCTAATTTGCTAATTACAATATGTTCCGTTTTCAACACATAGAATATTTAATCGCATTGGCAGCAATTCCGGTATTGGTGTTGCTTTATTTTCTTGTTTTAAACTGGAAGAAAAAAACAATTAAAAAAATTGGTGACGAACGATTGGTGAAAGAAATGATTAAGAATTATTCGCCACAAAGATTTGCCGTAAAATTTATTATCGTAATGCTGGCATTTGCTTCAGGTGGTTTTGCTTTGGCCAATTTACGTTCGCCGCAGGGCAGCGAAAAAGTGAACCGCAATGGTATTGATGTAATGATTGCCCTTGATGTAAGCAAAAGTATGCTGGCACAGGATGTGAAACCGACAAGACTTGACAGGGCAAAACAAGTGCTGGCAAAGTTGATTGATAAATTAAGTGATGACAGGATTGGTATTGTGGTTTTTGCCGGAAGGGCTTATCTGCAAATGCCGCTTACCGGCGACCATGGCGCTGCAAAAATGTACCTGGCTTCTGCAACTCCTGATGTAGTTCCCACGCAGGGCACAGTAATTGGCGATGCTTTAAAACTTTGTTCCGAATCTTTCAACACTAAGGAAAAAAAATACAAATCGGTAATTTTAATAAGCGATGGCGAAGACCATGACGAAGGCGCTTTAAAAATGGCAGGGCAAATGGCCGATGATGGAATAACTGTTAACACTGTAGGTATTGGCTCGCCGGATGGTGCCCCCATCATTGATGCAGCTACCAATGAAGTAAAAAAAGACAATGATGGTAATACAGTTATTTCAAAACTGAATGAAAAAACATTAGAGGATATTGCCCAAAAAGGAAACGGGATTTACCAGTTGTTTACCAATACTGATGAAGTAGTATCAAAATTAGATGCACAATTGGGTAGCATGGACCAGCGGACAGTTACCGAAGATTCCTTAGTTAATTATGAAAGTTTTTTTCAGTGGTTTCTTATGGCCGCTTTGTTGCTGCTGATAATTGAGATGGTAATTTCAGAAAAAGTGAATGCGGCTTTAAGAAAAACAACTGTTATAAAAAAAGCTGTCCTGTTTCCGCTACTCTGTTTATTTTCTTTTGGTACTTATGCCCAGGATGAAAAAGCAATTATTAAAAAAGGAAATGAAGCTTACAGCAAACAGGAATTTGAAAAAGCTGCAGCGCAATATCAGCAAGTAACAACTAAAACACCGGCTAATGTTACTGCACAATATAACCTTGGGAATGCTTTGTATAAAACCAGCAAAGCCGATGAATCTGTGAGCGCATTTGACAATGCTATCAGCAATGCAAAAGCAACTGAAGAAAAGTCCAAAGCTTATTATAACAAAGGGGTTGTTTTGCAGAATAATAAAAAACTGCCTGAATGTATCAGTGCTTATAAAAACGCACTAAAACTGAGTCCGCAGGATGAAGACGCAAGACAAAACCTGCAAAAAGCACTGCAGCAGTTAAAGCAACAGCAGGAAAAAGAAAAGAAAGACAAAGAACAAAAGAAACCCAAAGAAGACCAGAAACAAAAAGAACAGCAAAAGCCAAAAGACGAACAAAAAAATGAGCAGCCAAAACCACAACCTTCTAAAATTACAAAGCAGGATGCCGAGGAAAAATTAAAAGCATTACTGCAGCAGGAAAAGAATTTACATGATAAACTGAGAAAAGTAAATGCTGCTTCTCCCAATAAACCAGAGAAAGACTGGTAGAATGATCTGACTACCCCATCTGAGCAATAAACAAACCCGCCGTTTTATTGTTATTTTTGCAGCATGCAATTATACAGCGAATCCCTTACAGCATATAAGCGCCTCAAAACAAGAGAAGTGAAGATTGGCAATTTATTGCTTGGCAATAATCATCCCATCCTTGTGCAAACCATGACCACCACTGACACAATGGATACACTTGCAACTGTTGAGCAATCCATACGCTGCATTGAAGCCGGTGCCCAGTTAGTTCGTATTACTGCCCCGTCGAAAAAAGAAGCAGAAAATTTACAGCATATAAAAGATGAGTTAAGAAAGCGTGGATATGATACTCCATTGGTAGCAGATATTCATTTTACACCAAACGCTGCAGAGATTGCAGCAAGAATTGTAGAAAAAGTAAGGGTAAACCCAGGCAATTATGTTGACAAAAAAAAATTTGAGCAAATAGAATACACCGATGCAGAATATGCAGAAGAAATAGAAAGAATAAGAGAACGTTTTACACCATTGGTAAAAATTTGTAAAGAATACGGCACTGCTATGCGTATTGGAACCAATCATGGCAGCCTTAGCGACCGCATCATGAGCCGCTATGGCGATACTGCTATCGGCATGGTAGAAAGCGCCATGGAATTTTTGCGTATTGCAAGAAATGAGGATTACCACCAGATTGTACTTAGCATGAAAAGCAGTAATCCACAGGTGATGGTGCAGGCTTACCGTTTGCTGATAAATCACATGATGGATGAATTTGGCGAATGTTATCCGCTGCATTTGGGTGTAACAGAAGCCGGCGATGGCGAAGACGGAAGAATAAAATCTGCCATCGGTATTGGAACTTTATTAGAAGATGGCATTGGAGATACAATAAGAGTTTCATTGACAGAAGATCCTGAATTGGAGATTCCTGTTTGCAAAGACATTGTCAGGCGTTATGAACCCACTCTGCATAAAAATGCAGAGGATAAAAGTTTGAAAGACTCTTCAAAACCCCTCTCCCGTGGAGAGGGGTTTGGGGCGAGGCCGCTTCACTATTCGCCTTTTGAATATAAAAGAAGAGAAACTTTTGAAGTAAGTAATATCGGTGGCAAACATGTGCCGGTTGTGATTGCCGATTTTAGTAAGGTTGAAAATATTACTACAGACAGTTTAAAAGATATTGGTTACACTTATGATGAAGCATCAGACAAATGGAATATTGGAGATGCAGCAGCCGATTATATTTTTACTGATAATAAGATATTGGATTTTGCTTTGCCCGGAACACTGAAAGTGGTTTGTTATCATGACACATGGTTACAAACTTTGGGTAAAGCCTCCCCCACCGGGGGAGGTTTGGAGGGGGCTTACATTCCGCTTTTTGATGCGCCGCAATACCTGGATGACAACATGGAAAAATCAGCATTCCTCAACTTTGTGATGGTTGATTATAATTGGGAAGAGTATGCCGCAGAACAGGGAGAAAAATTATTTGCGAAATTGAAAGAAGACAACACTGCTGTAATATGTTTAAGTTCTGTCAACAAAAATGCCATGCAAAATTTACGCAGCATGTTTGTTGACCTGATGAATAAAAACATAAAAAATCCGGCTATCATTATTCGCGACAGCAGCGATGCAACAATAGATGAAAGTTTAATTCATTATGCAATTGAAGCTGGTGGCTTATTATTAGACGGCTTTTGCGACGGTGTTTGCCTTGGACATCATTACGGCAATAAAAATATTGCACCACAAACAAAACTTTTAAACTCAATTGCCTTTGGTATTTTGCAGGCAACCCGTACAAGAATCAGCAAAACAGAATACATTAGTTGCCCCAGTTGCGGCCGTACCTTATTTGATTTGCAGGAGACTACTGCAAAAATTCGTGCAGTAACCAATCATTTAAAAGGAGTAAAAATAGCCATCATGGGTTGCATAGTAAACGGTCCCGGCGAAATGGCCGATGCCGATTTTGGTTATGTTGGCAGCGGTGTTGGGAAAATTACTTTGTATAAAGGAAAAGAAGTGATGAAAAGAAATATAGACAGTAACATTGCTGTGGATGAACTGATAAATTTATTGAAGGAGAATGAGGCTTGGGTGGAAACAAAATAACCGCAGAGGCGCAAAGTCGCAGAGGTATATTTTTTGGTATTTCTCAGCGACTTTGCGCCTCTGCGGTAAAAACAAGTTAAAATGCAAACAGATTTTCTCGTAATAGGCAGCGGAATAGCAGGACTTACTTATGCTTTAAAAGTAGCGCAGGATTGTCCGGATAAAACCGTAACCATACTTACCAAAGCACAAAGCGACGAAACCAATACAAAGTATGCCCAGGGCGGCATTGCCGGTGTAATGGATTTTGACAAAGACAGCTTTACAAAACATATTGAAGACACTTTGATTGCAGGCGACGGATTGTGCGACAGGCATATTGTGGAGATTGTTGTGAAAGAAGGTGTGGACAGAATTAAAGAAATTATTGACTGGGGTGCACAGTTTGATAAAGAACCTGACGGCGATTTTAAACTGGGCAAAGAAGGCGGGCACAGTGAGTTCCGTATTCTGCATCATAAAGATGTTACCGGCAAAGAAATGGAAAGGGCTTTGCTGGAAACAATAAAAAAGAAATCCAACATTCAGCTCATCAGCCATTGTTTTGTGCTGGATATTATAACACAGCATCATCTTGGTTACCTCATTACAAAATCAACTCCCGATATTGAATGTTATGGTGTGTATGTATTGAATCTTGCCAGCAATAAAATTGAAAAAATACTTTCTAAAATTACATTGCTTGCCACCGGCGGCAACGGGCAGGTTTACAGAACAACCACCAACCCTGCCATTGCAACAGGCGATGGCGTAGCAATGCTTTACCGGGCAAAAGGCCGGATTGAAAATATGGAGTTTATACAATTTCATCCAACTGCGTTATACGAACCGGGTGTAAGGGGACAAAGTTTTTTAATAACCGAAGCAGTACGTGGCGACGGCGGAATTTTGCGTAATCACAATGGCGAAGCATTTATGGAACGCTATGATGCCCGAAAAGATCTGGCGCCAAGAGATATTGTTGCCAGGGCGATTGATAATGAAATGAAAGTGTCGGGTACA
This sequence comes from Bacteroidota bacterium, assembly GCA_031384415.1. Classification (GTDB taxonomy): domain Bacteria; phylum Bacteroidota; class Bacteroidia; order Chitinophagales; family Chitinophagaceae; genus Ferruginibacter. Next base: position 42,771 of record JANNAM010000095.1, on the reverse strand, counting down.
GAAAATATTTTCCTGGACTGCCGCCATTTCAGCAAAGAAAAATTTGTGGAGCATTTCCCAAATATTTATGAAAAATGTTTAAGCATCGGCATTGATATCACCAAACATATGATACCAGTGGCACCGGCAGCACATTACAGCTGCGGCGGCATCAAAACAGATGAGTGGGGCCGTACATCCATTAATAATTTATATGCCGCAGGCGAATGTGCATCCACAGGTTTGCATGGCGCCAACCGTCTTGCAAGTAATTCTTTGCTGGAAGCAATGGTGTTTGCACACAGGGCTTATAAAGATGCTGTTGCAAATATTAATCTTCGCAAAGTCTCCCCCACGGGGGGAGATTTAGAGGGGGCTGTTGTTCCTGACTGGAAAGCCGACGGTACCAATGCGCCTAAAGAAATGATTTTAATTACACAAAGCCTGAAAGAAATGAAACTGCTGATGAGTGATTATGTGGGCATCGTTCGCAACAATGAACGCCTGCACAGAGCAATGAAACGGCTGGACCTGTTGTATGCGGAAACGGAAGAGCTGTATAAAAAAACCATTGTGTCGCCGCAATTGTGTGAGTTAAGGAACATGATAACCGTAGCTTACCTGATTGTAAAATGTGCCGAGTTCCGTCACGAAAGCAGGGGCTTGCATTATAATACCGATTATCCCGGCAAGAGTACAATGGTTCAGAACATCGTGTTGTAATTTTTGTGTACCGGGCTATAGTAATTCTTCTCAACATTGTTGCGTCGCACTCTTGTACTGCATACCTTTGCGCTGCAAAAAAAGCATTCACTAATTTAGCAACATGTATTATATCATCTACGGACTCCTTTATCTTTTTTCGTTATTGCCTTTTCCGGTTATCTATTTTATTGCCGACGGCATTTATTTTCTGCTGTATTATGTTTCTGGTTACAGAAAAGGAATAGTATTAGAAAACCTCCAAATTGCCTTCCCGGAAAAAACCGAAACAGAAAGAAAAAAAATTGCCAAACAGTTTTATCATAACCTGGCCGATACATTCATGGAAATAATAAAACTGCTTTCAATGAGTGATGCAACATTTGCTAAACGATGCGGCGGGGATTTCAGTATTATTAGTGAACTTGAAAAGAAAGGCAGAAACATACAGTTTCATGCAGGCCATCAGTTCAATTGGGAGTATGGAGGTTTATTCATGTCAAAGTCTGTAAAAACAATCCCTTCTTATGCTGTGTATATTCCATTGGGCAGTGCTGCAATGGAAAGGCTCTTTTTAAAAATAAGAGAACGTTATGGCACTAAATTTATTAAAGCAACTGAGTTTAAAGAAAAACGAGAAGTAATTTTTAAAGAGCGGTTTGCCATTTTTCTGGGAGCCGACCAAAACCCGGGAAATCCTGCATCGGGATACTGGCAAAACTATTTTACCAAACCTGCACCTTTTATTACTGGCCCCGAAGTTGGCGGAATTAAAAATAATGCAGCTATAGTTTTTGCCCGTTCAAGAATAATTAAAAGAGGCCACTACATTATAGAATACGAATTGTACAAAGAAAATACTGCAGCTACAAGCACCGGCGAAATTACCAGTGCCTTCCGGGATTTTCTTGAAAAAATAATAAGAGAAGAGCCACATAATTATTTATGGACACACCGGCGCTGGAAACATGACTACAAAGAAGAGTATAAAAGCAGGTGGATTGACCAGAAATTTGAAGCGCCGGTATCATAAGCTGGTTGCCAATAATTAATTCAGCACACTGGCATCTTTCTCAACCTTAATTTCTTTTTGTTCTTTTATTTTTGCCCAGCCACCCAGCACATTTCTAAGGTTGTGAATACCCTGTCTTTTCATCAGGGAAGATGCAATTACACTGCGGTAACCGCCTGCACAATGCACATATAAATTTTCAGTGTCTTCAAAATTTGCCAGTGTCAGCAAATCTGTCATATCATTCAGCGGAAGGTTCCGGGCATCTTTTACATGCCCTTCGGCATATTCTGTTTCTCTTCTTACATCTACCACCAGCAAATTAGGGTCATGCGGAATATCCATGGCCAGTTCATCAGCTTCCACTTCAATTATTAAATCCACATTTTCACCGGCATTTTTCCATGCTTCAAAACCACCTTTTAAATAACCCTGCATTTTGTCAAACCCAACCCTCGACAAACGAATAACCGTTTCTTCTTCTTTACCAGGTTCGGTAACTAATATCATGGGTTTATCAAAAGGCAAAATGCTGCCAGCCCATTCGGCAAATCTTCCTTCAAGACCAATAAAAATACTGCCGGGTACAAAACCCTGTGTAAACACAGCCGCATGCCTTGTATCCAAAACAATCACATCATCTGCAATTTGTTTTTTAAACTCTTCCACTGTTAATGCAGTTAAACCCTTTTGTTTAACATCTTCAAGGCTGTCGTATCCTTTCATATTTATTTCGGCATTCACTGCAAAATACTTTGGTGCAATTGCCAAACCATCTGTTACTGCTTTAATAAAATCATCTTTTGTTTGTGGTTGCAGTGCATAATTGCTTTGTCTTTGTTCACCAATTGTACTGAAGGTTTCGGGCCCCATATTTTTTCCGCAACTGCTTCCGGCTCCATGTGCAGGATAAACAATTACATCATCTGCCAGAGGTAAAATTTTGTTTTGAATAGTTTCATACATGATGCCGGCAAGTTCTTCGCTGCTCATGCTACCGCTGCTTAAATCGGGGCGGCCAACATCGCCAACAAACAATGTATCGCCTGTGAAAATGGCGTAAGGCTTATTGTTTTCATCTCTTAATAAATAACAACTGCTTTCTAAAGTATGCCCGGGTGTGTGTAACACTTCAATACTGATTTTGCCGAGTTGAAAAATTTCGCCATCAGTTGCAGTATGAACATCATAACTGGTGGAAGCCCCCGGGCCGTAAATAATGGGGGCACCGGTTTGTTTGCTTAAATCTATGTGGCCACTTACAAAATCGGCATGAAAATGTGTTTCAAAAATATATTTGATGCCGGCATTTCTTTCTTTGGCCAGTTTAAGATATTCATCTGTATCTCTCAATGGATCTATAATGGCAACCTCACCTTCGCTCTCAATATAATAAGCAGCTTCACTGAGGCAGCCTGTATATAATTGTTTAATAAACATAAATTTTTATTTGATATGCAAAGATAAAAATAAAAAGGCGGATGCAAATTGCATCCGCCTCTAAAAGCTTCATATTAAACTTATTTTACCAAACCTTCCACAAAGTGGTTGATTTCGTCAATACGTTTAAAATTAACTTTGTAGAAAATAAATTTACCGTCACGTTCGGTAATAACAATGCCGGCCCTTCTTAAAATAGCAAGGTGCTGCGATGCAACAGATTGCTCAAGCCTGAGCCTGACATAAATTTCCGTAACGGTAATTTTCTTTTCGTCTTCAATCAGTTTCAAAATTTGCTGACGAAGTTTGTGGTTTAACGCCCTTAAAACAAGCGCCGCTTTTTTAAGGTTGTGGTAATCTACATTTACTGACGTAGATACACTAATGGCCGGCATAGAAGCCTGACCTTGTGGTTGAGTTTCAATCAACATAGGAGTGATAAATTTTAAGTATGCTTGAACAATTTTTGAACAGACAAATATAAGAATGATTATTTATACAAGTAATCATTTATCACAATAAAATACATAATTGTCATATACAACAATTACAGCTGCCTGGTTACGGTATAAAATTCTTTCAGATAGAAAGGTTCGCTATAAGCAACGGAGGCAAAATTATTTTTTAAGTAGCTGTTGTAAGACAGTGTATTCATTGCTTCCGGCTTTATAGAAATATCTGCAAAAACCGCAGCAGCACTTGAATTGATGGTTTTCCATTTGCCCGAACCATTACCAAAAAAAATAACCTGGTTGCCGGCAAGTTCATTTGAAAAACTATGTTCATCAAGCACCATTGCAGCCGGCTGAATGATAATTGTAAAATTAATGTCATAAACAGCAGCATATACTTCCTGGCGCCTTGCATCCAGCATGGGGCATAGAAAAGTAGCAGGTTGTATTGCTTCTTTTCCCAATTGATAAATGGCAGAGGCTGCCATTACTTCTAAAGTATTAAGTTTTATCAGCGGTTTGTTTAATGCATAACACAATCCTTTGGCACTTGCCATGCCAACCCTTAAGCCTGTGTAAGATCCCGGGCCCGCTGTTACAGCTACTGCATCAATACTTTTTATTGCTACTGAATGCTTTTGCAAAAGCTGTTTTATTGCAGGCTGCAAAAAAGCAGCATGATTATTTTGTAAATCATTGGCAGCAGATTCAAGCATAATACCATTTTGTGCAATGCTCACATGTGCAGCTTCTGTAGAAGTATCAATATTTATAATAAGGCTCATCGATGAATGGTTACTTCTTTTATTAATGCCTGTGCAGGCTGATACCTTTTATCCATAGTGACAAGCTTTTGCAAAAGTGAATAGATATTGTTTAAACCAATTTTATCGCCCCACTCAAACGGGCCATAAGGATAATTTGTGCCAAGCTTCATTGCTGTATCAATTTCTTCCTTAGTGCTTACAGCTTCGCCCAAGGCAAAATAAGCTTCGTTAACAATCAGGGCAATTATTCTGGCGCTCACAAATCCAGGTTCATCTGGCACATCAACAATTTTTTTATTTAACTGTGTAAAAAATGCTTCTATTGTTTCATTCTTCTCTCCTGCAATTTCCCAAACATCCCTTTTTAAAAAAGTATTCCACCCGTTGATGCGTAAAATATTTGGAGTTGTACTCATCTCTTTCAATGTAACTGAAACACTGTTTATCAAAACCGGTTTAGTGATGCCGGCATAGTTTTTTTCCGCAGCATCAGCATTTAAGTTGATATAAATATCAGCGGCGGCATTGCTTAAAAAAATATCCAGGTCGCCGGCTCTGCTGATATCCATTCCGGCAGAAGCAGTTTTCAATTCTTCCCACTTCACATCGTTTGCAAGTACAACAATTTTCATCAACAATATTTTTACAAAAATAGGTGGTTACAAAAAGATATATTTGCATTTATCTAAAGAAATAAAAATGGCTAAACAAGTTATCAATACCGCCAATGCCCCTGCACCCATTGGCCCTTATAACCAGGCAATATTAACCGGCAATATGCTTTTCATTTCGGGACAAATTGCTTTAAAACCTGCAACCGGCGAACTGGCAATTGCAGACATTATTGAAGAAACACACCAGGTAATGCAAAACCTTAAATCTATACTGGCAGAAGCATCCATGGATTTTAACAACGTTGTAAAAACCACCATTTTTTTAAGTGATATGGCATTGTTTGGCCAGGTAAATGAAATTTACGGTAAGTATTTCGATGGCGATTTTCCGGCAAGAGAAACCGTGGCAGTGAAAGGATTGCCTAAAAATGTGAACGTAGAGATAAGCATGATAGCCTCAAAATAATTATTGAAGCTCCTGCAGATTATTCAAGGTACATTGTAATACCGGCCTCTCGCCTTTTGGCACCAGCACAATTATATTATCTTTTAACATATCCCCGTTTCTAAAAATATAACCAGCTTTCACAGACCTTGTTACTTCTTTCCCATTCTCTGTAATTCTTGCATTGATATAAAAATCACGGGCTTTAACAGTTCCACTTTTTGCTGTAAGCCTTTTGCCATTGGCATTATTACAGTTAAAAGTGGCAATAAGGTTTGGCGATTCGCCGGAGGAAAGAAAACCGCTCCGGTCTGAATAAATTTTTGTGCAGCCACTTTTATTGGATGCATACAAGGTAATTTCATAACGGCTGTAATCTTCGCCTTTTGCATTTTTTACCTGTTCATTCTTTATGGTGTAGCCATACTCAATTCCATTATCAGTTGCAGGTTTCTTTTCTTCAAGGTCAATTAACTGGCAAAAAGAAGCCAAACAAAAAAACTGTATTGTTAATATTAAAAAAGAAGTTTTACGATACATAAAATGAGGTTTAATTTTGACAGGTAAGATAAAACAATTTTTAAAGGATGGGAAAAGAAAAGAAAGTAATAGTTGCAGCAAAAGCACATGAGTATTTAATTAATACGTTGCAGCAAAAAGGCTATGAAGTAAATTATGCACCCGGGATTTTGTATGATGAGCTAAAAGCCGTTATTAAAGACGCTGAAGGTTTAATTGTAACAACAAGAATTGCCATTGATAAAAATATGCTTGACGCCGCCCCCAATTTAAAATGGATAGGAAGACTTGGCAGCGGCATGGAACTTATTGATGTGAAGTATGCCGAAAGCAAAGGAATAAAATGTGTGAGCAGCCCCGAAGGCAACCGCAATGCCGTGGCAGAACATGTTCTGGGAATGTTGCTGAACCAGATGAACAAAATTTCGGTAAGCTTTGATGAAATTAAAAAGGGCAATTGGATAAGAGAAGCAAACCGGGGCAACGAACTGAGCGGTAAAACCATTGGCATCATCGGTTTTGGAAACGCCGGCGGCGCTTTTGCTAAGTTGCTTTCGTCTTTTGATGTAACCATACTGGCTTACGATAAATATAAATTTGATTTTGGCGGCACAATGGTTAAAGAAGCCAATATGGAACAAATTGCCAGGTATGCTGATGTTATAAGTTTTCACGTGCCGCTTACGGATGAAACAAAATACATGGCAAATGAAGCTTTCTTTAATTCACTGCAGCAAAAACCATATTTCATAAATGCCAGCCGGGGCCGGGTGGTAAATACAGATGCTTTAATTGAAGCAATAAAAGAAAATAAAATTGCCGGGGCCGCATTGGATGTGCTGGAAAATGAAAAATTTGATACATTTTCTGAAAAAGAAAAACAGCAACTAGATTTTTTAATCCGGCAAAGCAATGTGATTATTACGCCACATATAGCAGGGTACAGCCATGAAGCCTTCTTTAAGATGAGTAAAGTAATAATAGAAAAGCTGGGTATTTAGATTATTTTATTATTTTTGTAGTACATGCAACGCCTTAGGCAATCTGAGGCGTTGTATTTTTTTTCTGTTTACTAAATAGATTTTTATGAGCGACACTAATTACGTTACCAAGGATACATTTGAAAAAATGAAGGCCGAACTTCAGCACATGAAAGGAGTTGAAAGGCCGGCTGCAAGCAGGTCGATTGCCGAAGCCCGTGAAAAAGGCGATTTGAAAGAAAACGCAGAATACGATGCGGCAAAAGAAGCACAGGGAATGCTGGAAGCCAAGATTAAATATCTGGAAGGCGTTATTGCCAATGCAAGAATTTTGGATGAAACTAATATTGACACCAGCAAAGTTTCTATCTTAACCAAAGTAACGCTTACAAACCTGGGCACAAAAAAACAGGTTACTTACCAGATAGTTTCCGAAAAAGAAGCCGATTTAAAATTGGGAAAAATTTCGGTTACTTCCCCAATAGGTAAAGGTTTATTGGGCAAAACAATTGGCGATGTGGCCGAAGTGCAGGTGCCTGCAGGCTTGCTGAAATTTAGAATTGAAAATATTACCGTTTAGATTTATAGTTTTTGCATGAGAAAGCCCATTCTTACAGGAGTGGGCTTTTTTTATGAATATTACTCTCCGTCAACAATCTCTCCGTAATCAACCAGCAGTTCCTCTCCGGCTTTAATCTCTCTTAAAGTTTCAAAAAATGCACCGTCATCAACCGAAATAACATTGGGCGAATCTGAATGATTTAAAAACAAACATAAATCCATTGCCTTAAAGCCCTGTGCAGGTAAAAAATAATTTCCTTCGTCATAAAGGCAATAGTTTTCAACAATGTTTTTTGCATGTGCAGGCAATGCATCAATTTCATTACTTGGCACTGTTGTCCACTCTCCCATTTCTTTAGAAAAAATTTCCCGGAAGCCTTTTGGAATATCCCTTACTGCAAAAACGCCAATACCATGCACCCCGGAAGGCTTTATCATTACCCATGTATTATTAGCCAGTTCGTTCAGCAATGCTTCTTTTGTCATGTTTATTTTATCAGTTACCAAGATAACTATCTTTTTTTGTTTCCTATTTTTACACAAATAAAAATACCATGACAATTTTTTCAAAAATAATAGCCGGAGAAATCCCTTCTTATAAAATTGCGGAGAATGAACATTTTTTTGCCTTCCTCGATATTTTTCCGTTGGTAAAAGGGCATGTGCTGGTGGTACCAAAAATTGAAACTGATAAATTTTTTGATATGCCAGATAATTATTTAAGCGAAATATTATTGTTTGCAAAACCCATTGTCCATGCCATCGAAAAAGCATTCAACTGCAACCGATGCGGCATTAGTGTAATTGGCCTGGAAGTGCCCCATGCACATTTGCATCTTGTACCTGTAAATTCAGCAAGTGATTTGAATTTTACAAAAAGCAAATTGAAACTTAGTACAGAAGAATTGAAAAAAGTACAAGAGAAAATATTGTTAGGTATCTAGTTGTATTTTTAATTAAAAAGCCCGAACAGCACGGACACGGTTTTCGCCATCCTTGTTGCCGAAGCCCTGGAAGCCATCGGTGAAGCCCTGTGCCCAGACGAGATTGCTTCCGTACTCCGAGGAACTCCAATAGTAGTTGCTATTAAAACCGCCAACAATGGTTTTTTGAAGATACAATAAATTTAACTCATGCTTTGATGGCAAATACCAGTCGCCATAAGTAACGCCAGCAATAGTAACTGAATATTCGTTGCACACAGTGGCCGCAAATGCATTCCCATCAACAGGTCCCTGATTTGCAATTACAATGGCTGTATTTTTTAAACCTGCTCCTACACCATCTGCTCTTGCACGGGTATTTGTAATACTACCACCATACCATCTTATGATTGCCCCGCTATTTTGGTCAGCAGTGGCTGCTATTAATCCGTGTTGCCCATTATCATAAACATAAAACACAATGCCTCCACCGTAACTTTCGCCAATGAAATGCACGGTAGAATACCAGGCAGTACCATTGTAAACCTGGAAAGCTTTAATGCTGGTATTATATATAGCAAGCCCGGTAGCAGGAGAAAGAATTGCATTGCGTTGTGTAGAATCCATCCTTGGAGGTAAAAAACCTTTGTTATTACTGCTTACATCTAACTGGGCAGATGCAGCCGGAGTTGTTCCTATACCCATATTTCCAGCATTAGTAATAAAAACCCGATCAAGCCTGCTTACTGAACCCAACGGAGTAGTGGCAAATCGCATGCTTGAACCACCCGTTGCACCGCTAAAATGTTCATCAGCATATACATCAATGCCAGCAGCATTATTAAAATTTCCTGCTATGCCTGAGTTTTGCCCGGAATACAGGATTGATCCAACTCTGTCACCTGTTTGTGCAGCAGCAGGCAAAGAAGAAGTTCCTCTTGCGCTGCGTACAGCTAGTGTTGCAGTATTTGCTGTTCCGGCCAGATTATATCCATCCACAAGCACAGCTAAACCTGTAGATGATGTATGTAAAATTCCTGTTGGAGTTGTAGTTCCTATACCAATACTTTGTGTATATGCAACTGCACTAATTAAAAGAGATAGAAAAATCAAGGACAATCTGTTCATTGTTGTACTTTTTTAGTAATAAAAATATTATGACATTATAAATTAGTAAATTAAATAAGAAAGGTAAGATTATTTATTTTTAATCCTCCCAGGGTTATTCTTAATAAACTCATCCCAGCCCTTTACTTTTTTGCCGGCTGTTTTTAACACCGCATTATCCTGAAAATGATGACAAACTGCCACAGCCAAAGCATCTGTAGCATCATAATATTTATTACTGTCTTTAAAATCCAGCAGGTGCTGCAGCATGTGCATCACCTGCTCCTTATCGGCATTGCCATTGCCGGTAATTGACTGCTTTACTTTTTTGGGTGAATATTCTGTTACATCTAATCCATGCCTCATTGCAGCAGCAATGGCTACGCCCTGTGCCCTGCCAAGCTTCAGCATACTTTGCACATTCTTGCCAAAAAAAGGCGCTTCAATTGCAAAAGAATCGGGTTCATATTTAGTGATTAATCCACTTACTGTATTAAAAATAAGCTGTAGTTTTTTGTAGCTGTCTTTTACTTTGCCGGGTTTTAAAACACCCAGTTCAACCAACGAAATTTTATTTCCGTCTACGGCAATCAATCCATAACCCATAATGATGGTACCGGGGTCAATACCCAATATAATGGTTTGCTTTTTTTTCAATGGCTATTTATTTTTTCTGCCTTCATAATTGAAGTAACATTGCGTATTGAACAAAAGTATCAAAATATTAATCAAATGGGTGCTTGGCCCGTTGCTGGGCATTTGGTTGTTTTATTCATTGTATCAGCAGGTAAAAGCCCAGCCCGATCTTGACAAAGCAATTGCTTTAATAAAGCAGGTTCCTTTTGGTGCTGATGCATGGAAATTCTGGCTTACCATTTTTTTAGTCTTTATAAACTGGGGCCTGGAAGCAAAAAAATGGCAACTGCTGATGAAGCCATTGCAGGCAATGAATTTTTTAACCGCCTACAAATCTGTTTTGTGTGGCGTTACTTTTTCATTGAATACACCAAACCGCATTGGTGAATATGGCGGGCGGATGCTGTTTGTAAAAGAAGGCAGCCGCATTCAGTCAATATCATTATCTGTTGCAGGCAGCATTGCACAGTTAATAATAACCTTATTAATGGGCTGCATTGGCCTGGCTTATTTATTAATTACAAAAAATGAGAACACACTTCAGTTGGGTATTTCATTTGCCTGGTTAAAAATATTTTTTTTTGGAAGTATTGCAGGCACGCTGGTTTTACTGCTTTTCTTTTTCAGGTTTAACTGGCTGGTTAGATTAATGGAAAAAATACGTTTCATCCGCCGGTTTGTAAAATACATTAACGTACTGGAAACATTTGAAGCGAAAATTTTGTTAAGGTTGCTTGGTTTATCACTGCTACGTTATGTTGTTTTCGTTTTACAATACATCTTTATGCTTCAATTGATGCAGGCAGAACAAAATTGGTGGCAGAGTTTTTGGTTAGTGTCAGTAATGTTTTTGGTAATGTCCGTTATTCCTTCGATTGCAATTGCAGAGTTAGGAATAAGAGGTAAAGTGGCAACAACACTTTTTGCTTACTCCAATAATTCGCTGGGGGTATTAGCTGCAACATTCGGGATATGGTTTATCAATTTGTTTATTCCGGCTTTTGCCGGCAGTTTATTAATTTTAGGAATTAAAATAAGAAAAGAAAAATGATTCGATACGCTAAGTTTATCCTTTTACCGGCCATTCTCTGCTCCTTCAGCCTTAAAACAAACTTTGAGGAATATTGTGGCACAAAAAACACAGCCTTCCAGGACGGAGAAAAAGTAACCATGAAAGTTTTTTACACTACGCTGGGCATGTACATCGGCGCAGGCGAAGCTGTTTTTACTTCCACACTGGAACGCTTTAGCGGAAAACCCGTTTACCACTGTGTTGCTGAAGGAAAATCATATTCCTTCTTTGATAATTTTTTTAAAGTGAGAGACAGGTATGAAACTTTTATGGACACTTCCAATTTGCTGCCAATGAAATTTGTACGCAATATTGATGAAGGTGGCTATAAAAAATACAACAACGTAACCTTTAATCAAAGTGCCGGAACTGCGGTAAGCACCAACGGAGTTTTTAAAGTTCCCAATTGCATACAGGATGTGGTAAGCTGTTTTTATTATGCCAGAAATATCAATTTCAACAAGTACAAGCCCGATGATAAAATTCCGTTTGACATGTTTTTGGATGATGAAATTTATCACATGTACATCCGCTATGTAGGCAAAGAAAAAATAAAAACAAAGTACGGAAAATTTAATGCAATAAAAATAAAGCCATTGCTTTTAAAAGGCAGCATTTTTGAAGGTGGCGAAAAAATGAATGCCTGGGTGAGTGACGACCCTAATCATATATTGCTAAGGGTAGAAAGCCCCATTGCAGTAGGCAGCGTTAAAATTGATATGATACTTTACAGCAACCTCAGGTATCCGCTTACTTCGCTGATTAGTGTGAGATAATCCCTGTCCCCTAAAGTGGAATGACCCGAAGATTGTACTATTTCCTAAATTTCGCTCAGCTTAAAAACATCTTTTTGCCTGATTCCTTTTTCGGTTTGCTGCAGGTTGCAGCACTCATTAACAGGGTCGTGTTCAAAAAATAAAACGTAATCGCTTTGCAGCGCTTCGGTTAAAAAAGATTTTTTTTCATTTAATGTAGTCAGCGGGAACATATCGTAACCCATTATGTATGGCAGGGGAATATGAGCAGCAGAAGGCAGCAGGTCGGCCATGTAAACAATTGTTTTTCCATTGTAATTAATAACAGGCAACATCATTGCATCGGTATGGCCGCTTACAGTAATTACTGATAAGTTTTCAATTATTCCCGATGCAGTTTTATTATCGGTGGTTTCAATAAATTTTAATTGCCCGCTTTCTTTTATGGGTAAAATATTTTCTTTTAAAAAACTTGCCTTTTCCCTGTCGTTTGGCTGGGTGGCCCATTTCCAGTGGCGCTCATTGCTCCAGTAAGTGGCATTTTTAAAAGCTGGAATTAATTTTTCTCCATCTCTCACAATACTTCCTCCGCAATGATCAAAATGCAGGTGCGTTAAAAAAACATCGGTAATATCATCTTTTGCAAAACCATTTTTGGCAAGTGATTTATCTAATGTATCATCGTCATGCAGGTAATAATGTCCAAAGAATTTTGCATCCTGCTTATCGCCCATTCCATTGTCAATCAAAATTAATTTACCTGCATCTTCAATCAGCAAACAACGCAATGCCCAGCTGCACATATTGTTTTCATCTGCCGGGTTAAGTTTATTCCAGATAGATTTTGGCACCACACCAAACATGGCGCCGCCATCTAATTTAAAATGACCGGCATTGATGGTAAATAAATTCATTAAATGAAATTAAGAAACGGTTTTTTTATTTTTTTGTGTTGCTGCTGTGGCCAGCAACATTAATAAACCCAATACAAAAAATCCAATTAATGCCAGCAGGCTATTACGCATGTTATGAGTAAGCCCTTCAATCAAACCAAAGCTGAACAAACCAATTACTATGGCAAATTTTTCGGTAACATCATAAAAACTAAAGAAAGATGCAGTATCTTTTGTTTCGGGCATTAGTTTAGAATAGGTAGAGCGGCTGAGCGATTGTATGCCTCCCATCACCAGCCCAACAAGCGATGCCAAAATATAAAATTGAATTTCTGTTGTTATAAAATAACCGGCAATACAAACCCCAATCCATAACAAAACAGTAAAAATTAAAACTTTGACGTTGCCGTATGAAGCCGACAACCTGGACATTGCAATTGCCCCTGCTATTGCCACTAATTGAATGATAACTGCTGTTATAATAAGTTTGTCATCTGCCAGTTTTAACTCTTTAATACCAAAATCTATTGCAACCAGCATTACAGTTTGCACACCCATACTGTAAAAAAAGAAAGCGCCTAAAAATCTTTTTAATACCGGCATTTTAATTACCTGCTGCCAAACAATTTTTAACTCATGAAATCCATTTACCAAAACATGCTTCTTTGTTTTTCTTTCACTTTTTGGGCTGATGGGAAGACGGTTAAAAGTTATTTGTGCAAAACTTACCCACCACAATCCTACCAGCAAAAAAGTAATGGTTAATGCCAGGCCCTTGTCTTCCATCAGCATCACCAAAGCAAATCCAATTAACTGCATCAGTACGCTGCCAATATATCCCATGGTATAACCCCTTGCACTTACCTTATCCATATCTTTTTCTGATGCTATTTCGGGCAAATAAGAATTATAAAAAACCTGGCTGCCATAAAAACCAATGCCTGCAAACATAAAACACATCAGGCCCAGTGTTACATTACTCTTATCAAAGAAAAAAAGCAACGAACAACTTAACGCACCCAGGTAACAAAAGAACCGCATAAAATTTTTCTTATTGCCTTTATAATCGGCAATAGAAGAAAGAATGGGCGACAATACAGCAATTACTAAAAACCCAAATGCCAGCACATAATCTTTCAGTTCTGTATTTACAAAGCGCCGTCCTAAAAATGTGATGCCGTCGGGAAAATTTTTAAGAGAAGTTACTGCCGCATAGTAAGCAGGAAAAAATGTGGTAGTAATTACCAGGTTATAAACTGAATTGGCCCAGTCGTACATAGCCCAGCCATTGATAATCTTTTTAGAAGCAGTTTGCATGGTAGATAAAATGAAGACTGAAAGTACATAAAAAAAAGAAACTGCTGCGTTTTGCAACACAGCAGTTTGATAACTTATAAATATTAATACTATTTATTGTTGTTCCGTTTCCAGTTTTTCAAAATCAAGTTTTTGGTAGGGATAAGTTTTAAATGTTTTAAACTTATCATCAGTTAATTCTACGTTAACCGGCTTGCCACTAAAGATACTGTCAGAAATCATATTGCCAATTGCAAGAAAAGCAGTTGCCTGCACGCCAGCTAATTTTTCTTTATTAGCCACCATACGCAGGCAAACCGTATCATTGGCTTTAATGAGCTGAAAACTCCTTTTTTCTTTTGTATTTTCATTTTGCGCCTTATCAATGTTTGCCAAAAAATTGGCAGCATGCTGTGCCTGTTCTTCGGTAACACCTTCTTTGTAATAAACTTCAATAGGCCCCGATTTTGTTTTTTTGCCATAGTCGCTGCAGCCTGACAAAAATGCAACAGCAGTTAATACGATAAGCGTTTTTAAAATTTTCATGTTTGATTGTTTTAGTTTAATCCTGCATAGATAATCAAAATGCAGCAAAAAAGCACTACCCATCAATGGGTATTTTAAAATTTGATGTAACCGCTGTAAATAAGAATGAGCAGAGCAATGCCCACGACAATCCTGTACCAGCCCCAAACTTTAAAACCATGTTTCTTTAAAAAGCCGATAAGAAATTTGATTGCCAGCATGGCTACAACAAAAGCTACCAGGTTGCCAACAGCCAATTGTTTAATTTCATTGGAAGAAAAACCGCCGCTTTCTTTATAATATTTATACAATTTATAGCCTGTGGCTGCCAGCATGGTGGGCACCGCCAGGAAGAAAGAAAATTCGGCAGCAGCACTCCTGGTAAGTTTTTGCTGCATACCGCCAATGATGGATGCTGCACTGCGGCTTACACCGGGTATCATGGCAATACATTGCCAGATGCCGATCGCAATGGCTTTGGGATAGGTTACTTTTTCTTCTGTATCAATGACTGGGTTTTTAAAAAGATTATCTACAAATAAAAGTATTATGCCGCCTGCCAGCATGGTAATGGCTACTGTTAAAGAACTTTCTAACAATGCATCTATTTTTTTGGAGAATAAAAAACCAATTACTAAAGCAGGCAGAACAGCTAAAGCAAGTTTTAGATAAAACTGCCAGCGCTTAAAATCGAAAAACTTCTTCCAGTATAAAACCACTACAGCCAGTATGGCGCCCAACTGTATGGCTACAGTAAATACTTTTGTAAAATCTGTTTCGGTAAGGTGTAATAATTTTTCTGTAATAATCATGTGGCCGGTGGAAGAAATAGGCAAAAATTCGGTAAGGCCCTCTACAATGGCAATAATGATTGACTGTATAGTATCCATTTAATTTGTTTGAGCAGTAAAGAAATAAAAAAAGCGAAGCAAAACTTCGCAACCCTGTTAACAAATGAACTTATCAACCTTTCAACTCTCTTTTGGTTTTTTCATTATTGCAAAAATCTCTATCAGCAAACCAGCGATAATTAAAATGGGTGCAATGGTAATCCTGGTAGTACTGTTTACAACGTCATCTTTAAAAACATTGGGGTCGGGGCTTTTGCCACCCGACATCAGAAAGAAACCCAGTGCCATTACCAGCAGGCCGGCAAGCATCCAGATATAATTTTCTTTGCCAAACAAGGCTGTATTAACTGCTGGTGATTGTTTTTTGTCTTTACTCATAAAACTCTTTTTTAAGACTGCAATATTAATATAAATCGTCCAATTTCATTTTCAAATATTTCAGTATGGAGCGCTGTGTACTGAAAAAAGTGATTGAGATGCCAATAACCACCATTGCAAGAAAAAGTAATAACATAGTTTGGGTATTGTGCAGTAATTTAAAAACCGGCACCGATGCTTCTATAATCAGGATAGAAATCCACAACAATGCAATGGCAATGCCCGAAGCTATCAGGCCATTAATAATTGCTCTTATGTTCATTGGTTTCGAAATAAAACCACGGGTGGCTCCTACCATTTGCATCGTTTTTACCAGAAATCGGTTGCTGTACATGGCCAGCCTTATTGTGTTATCAATTAAAAATATTACAAGTATTGTCAGCAACAATGCAAGTACCAGTACAATAATAGCTGTCCATTTTACAAAATAGCCAACCTTGTTCACCGTTTCAGTAGGAAACTGAAATTCTTTCACCGTATTGGGAAAGTTATTGTTGATGTTCATTGAAATGCTGTTCAGGCTGTCTTTTTGAACATAACCTGCCTTTACATAAAAATCTATGCTTTCGGGCAAAGGGTTATTGTCTAATATTTTTTTCCAGCTGCTGTCATTTTCCTTATTCCAGTTGGCAGCGGCCATTTCTTTGGTAACATACTCCACCGATTTTGTGTAGGGCAGGCTGCTGATATAAGTTTTTATACTGTCAATCTGCTTTTTGGAGGTGGTTGGCCAAAGCCATGCATGCACCTGTATATTTTCTTTTAAATAATTGCCTGTATTGCGGAGATTGAGAAAGAACCAGCCAACAATGCCAAATAAAAACAAAACCAGTGCCACGCCTATAATGGCATTCACATAACTGGGTTTACCACGCTTGCTGCTTGCTTTTCCGAATTGAGCCATAAAGAAAGAATTGTTTAATGGATTAGTATGGGGTTGCAAATTAATTCAATTTGACTGTATTATATTATTTTTGCCCTCTGCAAAACGATTGCCTGCCTTATTTATTTTTATGAATGGATATGAAGTTGTGTGAATGAGGGGTAAATAACTTTTCTTTCACAGTTTATGCGTCAGGACGGTTTCAAACCGTCAGACGCATAAAAAAAGATAGCAGCGGATTTAATGCGTTCAATAAAGATATAATGTACAAGAGTGATTAATTTTCACTTTTTATTAAAAAGTAAAAATTAACAACCGGCCGTTGCCAATGAAGCTAAATAGAATTCATTAGTTGGGCTCAAAAAGAAAAAAATAAATGGAATACAAGTTTAACGAGATTGAAAAAAAGTGGCAGGACTACTGGAAAGAAAAAAAAACTTACCAGGTATCTAACGATTCTGATAAACCAAAATATTATGTGCTGGATATGTTTCCCTATCCAAGCGGCAGCGGCCTGCACGTGGGCCATCCGCTGGGTTATATTGCCAGCGATATTTTTGCAAGGTTTAAAAGGCTGAAAGGTTTTAATGTACTGCATCCAATGGGTTTCGACAGTTTTGGTTTGCCTGCCGAGCAGTATGCTCTTGAAACCGGCCAGCATCCAGCAGAAACAACAAAAAACAACATCGCCACTTTTAAAAACCAGCTGGATAAAATTGGTTTTTGCTACGACTGGGACAGAGAAGTAAGAACCAGCGAACCGGCTTATTATAAATGGACACAATGGATTTTTTTACAGTTGTTCAACAGCTATTTTGATAAAAAAGAAAACAAGGCAAAGCCCATTGCTGAATTAATAAAAATTTTCGAAGCAGAGGGTAACAACAAACTACAAACCACAAACCACAAACCTTTCTCTGCCAATGAATGGAAAGCCTTTGACGAACCAAAACAATTAAGCATCCTTATGGATTACCGCCTTGCCTACTGCGGCTATGGCGAAGTAAACTGGTGTGAAGCATTGGGAACCGTACTGGCAAATGATGAAGTTGTAAATGGAGTGAGCGAACGTGGCGGCCACCCTGTGGTGAAAAAGAAATTGCGCCAGTGGTACCTGCGTATTACTGAATATGCCGACAGGCTTTTGGAAGACTTGAGCCGGGTTGAATTTAGTGATGCCATGAAAGAGATGCAGAGTAACTGGATTGGCAAGTCCTCAGGAGCAGAAATAGATTTTGAAATTAAAACAATGGACGACCGACGACAGGGAACAAATGAGCAACAGTCGTCAGTGGTCGAAGGTCGGAGGTCTTTACGGGTTTATACAACAAGGCCTGATACAATTTTTGGTGTTGACTTTATGGTAGTTGCTCCCGAACTGGATTTGATCAACGAGATTAAAACACCCGGTCAAACCAAAGAAGTGGAAGATTACATTGCTTATGTAAAAAGCCGCAGCGAAAGAGAACGCATGGCCGAGAAAAAAATAAGCGGATGTTTTACCGGTGCTTATGCAGTCAACCCTTTTGATGGAAGGGAAATTCCCATTTGGATAAGTGAATATGTGCTGGCAGGTTATGGCACCGGCGCCATCATGGCTGTGCCCTGCGGCGATGAACGTGACCATAAGTTTGCAAAGCATTTTAATATTCCCATTACCAATATTATCGGCAGCTTTTATAATGGCGAAGAAGCCAATCCAACAAAAGAAGCCACTTTAGAAAACAGTAGTTTTTTAAATAGCTTGCTGATGAAAGATGCCATTGATGTAGCCATAAATAAAATTGAAGAAGAAGGCATTGGTGTAAGAAAAGTAAATTATAAAATGAGAGATGCTGCTTTCAGCAGGCAGCGCTACTGGGGCGAACCTTTTCCTATTGTGTGGAAAGATGGGACGGCTTATCCATTGGATGAAAAAGAATTACCGCTGGAACTGCCGCATGTGGAAACTTACAAACCCGGCCCCGATGGCGAAGGGCCATTGGCCAACATACCTGAGTGGGTAGCAAAAGAACTTGAAACCAACACCATGCCCGGCTATGCTGGCAGTAGCTGGTATTTCCTGCGCTACATGGACCCACACAATGACAAAGCTTTTTGCGACCGCAAAGTAAGTGATTACTGGAACCAAGTAGATTTATACATTGGCGGCACCGAGCATGCAGTTGGGCATTTACTATACAGCCGAATGTGGACCAAAGTTTTATTTGACCTGAATTTGATTGGGCATGATGAACCGTATAAGAAATTAGTGAACCAGGGGATGATAACGGGGGTTTCTGAAAAACTTATAAGAGCATCAAGCAGCGATTTTGATGAGCCCAATGAATTAGATATACCGAATAAATCTACCTCAGCAAGCACTTCTTTCTGGGTTAACTGGATTGAAAATAAATTACCTTTTTCAATTCAAATTGACGATGGTGAAGATTTTTATGTTATTAATCATTCTGTCGAACTAAAAGGTTATTCTTTATTTGGGGAATCACTAATAAACGTTCCAATTGAGTTTGTAAATGAGAGTGTGTTAGATATAAATGAATACTCCAAAGAAAAGAGCAATATAAATCAACCTAAAAAAACACCAGAAGTTTTTGTGTGTAAAGAAGGTTTTTATAATTCTAAAACTGGCAAATGGTTTGATTTTGATAAAATTGAAATAACTCCTTTGCAATTCAAGACAATCCCAGTTGTTGAGAAAATGTCAAAATCAAAAAGGAATGTTGTCAATCCGGATGATATTATAAATAAATACGGCGCAGATACTTTCCGCATGTATGAAATGTTCCTCGGCCCGGTAGAAATGAGTAAGCCATGGGATACAAAAGGTATTGAAGGTGTTTACCGTTTTCTTAAAAAATTATGGCGTTTGTTTTATGATGAAATGAAAGGCAAAATGTGGAATGAAGAAAAAGCAACCGACGCCGAATTAAAAGTGCTGCACAAAACAATTAAGAAGATAGAAGAAGATACAGAACGTTTTTCTTTCAACACAGCCGTAAGCACATTCATGATTTGTGTAAATGAACTGGCCGATTTAAAATGCCACAAAAAAGAAATACTGGAGCCACTATTAATTTTATTGGCACCGTATGCACCGCATATTGCTGAAGAACTTTACAATAATTTACACTCTTCGCATGTCTCCCCCACGGGGGGAGATTTAGAGGGGGCTTCTGTTCTGGATGCAGCCTTCCCGGCATTCAATCCTGCTTTATTGGTAGAAAGCAGCAAAGAATATCCAATTTCCATCAATGGAAAAGTAAGGGCCAATCTTTCTTTATCTTTAGACCTTGACCAAAAGCAGGTGGAAGAAATCATCCTGCAAAATGAAATTGTTATGAAATGGCTTGAGGGCAATCCTCCCAAAAAAATCATCTATGTAAAAAATAAGATGATCAATGTGGTGATATAAACATGCTCCCAATCTCCGCTATCATCTTCTCCATTTCCCTCCCCTTCGGGGAGGATAGGTGGGGCTTTTTCCCTATCTTCGCTACCCAAAAACTCACTTTATCAGCAATGGGTACAGAGAGAACATACAATTTTGTGAATCAGTTAAAACCAGAAACGATTAATGGAACCGAATATACTTGCCATCATCATCGGTGCAGCCGCTTTAATAGCTGGCATTGTACTGGGTAAAATCATTTTTACCAAAAACACCAAAAGAAAGGTTGAAGAAGCCGAATTACAGTCACAAACCATATTAAGAGAAGCCGAACTAAGGGCCGAAACCATTAAAAAGGAACGGGAACTGGAGGCTAAAGAAAAGTTTGTGCAGATGAAGTCTGCCCACGACAGAGACGTAATGCAGCGCAACCAGAAGTTGATAGAAAACGAAAACCGTATCAAGCAAAAAGAACAAAGCCTCAGCCAGAAAGAGGGCAATCTAGATAAGCAGGTAAAAGAAAATGAAGCCATCAAGGACAATCTTAACCGCCAGATTGAAGTGGTTAACATCAAGCGTACCGAACTGGAAAAACACCAGGAAGAACATATCAAACGCCTCGAAAAAGTAGCTGGCCTTAGTGCCGAAGACGCAAAAAAACAACTGCTTGAAAGCCTCAAAAACGAAACCACTGCCAAAGCAATGGTAATGCAGCAGGAAATAATTGAAGATGCCAAACAAAAAGCAGGTAAAGAAGCCCGTAAAATAATTATACAAACCATTCAGCGTACCGCTGCAGAGCAGGCAATAGAGAACTCCATCACCGTTTTCAACCTCGAAAGCGACGAAATAAAAGGCTCCATCATTGGCCGTGAAGGCCGTAACATACGTGCCATTGAAGCTGCCACAGGTGTTGACTTAATTGTTGATGACACACCCGAAGCAATTGTTCTTTCTTCCTTCGATCCATTGCGCCGTGAGATTGCCCGTTTGTCTTTGCAGCGCCTTGTTTCCGATGGCCGTATCCATCCTGCCCGTATTGAAGAAGTGGTTGAAAAAACCAAGCGACAGATAGAAGACCAGGTAATGGAAATTGGCGAACGCACAGTTATCGAACTCGGTGTTCATGGCCTGCATAAAGAACTGGTAAGAATGGTGGGCCGCATGCGTTTCCGCTCTTCTTATGGGCAAAATCTTTTAATGCACAGCAGGGAAACTGCAAATCTTTGCGGCATCATGGCTGCCGAACTGGGCATGAACCCCAAGCTGGCAAAACGTGCCGGACTGCTGCAGGATATTGGAAAAGTGCCTGATGAGGAAACTGAATTAAGCCATGCACTTCTTGGTGCCAAGCTGGCTGAAAAATATGGTGAAAATCCTGCCGTGGTAAATGCCATTGGCGCCCACCACGACGAGATGGAAATGCAGTATGTTATTTCCCCCATCATCCAGGCCTGCGATGCCATCAGCGGCGCAAGGCCCGGCGCAAGGCGTGAGATCATGCAGCAATACATCCAGCGTATCAAAGACCTGGAAAATATGGCCCTTGCTTACCCCGGTGTAGAAAAAGCCTACGCAATACAAGCCGGCAGAGAGCTAAGGGTAATTGTTGAGGCCGATAAGGTTTCGGATGCCGAAAGCGATAAACTCAGTTTTGAAATAGCACAAAAAATACAAACCGAAATGACCTTCCCCGGCCAGATAAAAGTAACTGTGATAAGGGAGAAAAGAGCGGTGAGTATAGCAAGATAATTCCGCCTGCTCTCAGACGGCTTCCCACCGTCAGCACAGCTTAAGATAATGAATTTCCAGCTTTTATAAGCTGGCATTTTTCTTTGTTACCAGCTTTAGTTTTTCATGGCGTCATTGTTGTGTCACTCACTTGTACAACATACCATTGAGGAACATTAATTGCGTTTTATTTTTCCCTTACATTTGTTTACTTTTTAAAATGAACGAAACAACAACAGCTTTAACAGCTTTATTCAACAGAATTCCAAGGCGGCATTCCACAGAAAATATTAAGGACATCCACGGTATCTTAACCGAATACGAAGACCTTTTAATAGCCATCGAAGCCGTCAATTCCTATTATGAAAAAAACATCCCCGTTTTTTTCGATCATATAGAAGCAATAAAAGCTTTACTGAAAAAGTCGGCCGATAACAAAGCCTCCAAAAAAACAAAAGACAGTTTTTTTGATGAAGCTTCAGGCGCATTAAAAGACAGTATAGAGGAACTGATAAAATTGTATGCTGATGGAAACAGGGTAGATTAAAAAACTAAAAGGCTTGCCTCAAAGCCCTAAGCAAAACAAACCTTATGCACAGCCTCTCAAAGAGCCTGCGGCCTGCAGATAGCGTTTTTACCCGTGCAATACTGTAAACCATTGCCATTATCAGCACAGCAGCTATAATTCCCAAAATTTATCTCCCAAATCATTTCTCATTTATCCATTAAACCCCTACCTTTGCCGTCCGTTAAAAAGTAAGATTATGAACGCAATTGATTTTGTACATGAGCAGTTGAACAGCAAGACTTCAACGCATCCCAAGTTTAAAGCAGGTGACAATATCACTGTTAACTATAAGATACAGGAAGGAAACAAAGAGCGTATCCAGAGCTTCAAAGGCGATGTTATCAAGCGCCAGGGCACCGGAGCTACCGCTACTTTTACAGTACGTAAAATGAGCGATGGCATTGGTGTAGAAAGGCTTTTCCCTTTCTTTTCTCCTAATATAGACAGCATTGTGCTTAACAAGGCTGGCCGTGTCCGCAGGGCTAAATTGTTCTTCCTCAGGGAAAGAAGCGGCAAAAGTGCCCGTATTAAAGAAAAACGTCAGGCTGTGGCCACCAAATAAGGATTATTTTAAAATATTCAGGCAGAAATCTAAGGATTTCTGCTTTTTTTTGCCCAATTGTTAATTCTTGGTATGGTTATTGAAAAATAGATAGCCTCAATCCCGATGCCTTTGACAGATCAATTACTCCTGGAAAAATCAATGCTTTTACATCTCTAAACCCGAAAATTTTATATCATGAGAAAGTTCATGCTGTCAGCAGTCATCATTTTTTCCCTTGCATTTTTAACCTCTTGTGCCCGTGGAATCACGGTTGAGCAGGCCGCCAACGGCAAAGCCCGTTGCGGAAAAAATTATCTCCGTTAATTTACGCTGTTAAACAATTGCAATTAACAAGGGTCAAAAGCAACCATTAAACAATATTTGATTTATCTTTGACTTAAATTAATTGACATGTCATTATTAACAGTATTCTTAGCCATGCCGGGCACCACAGAATGGATTTTTATTCTGCTGGCAATCGTTTTATTATTTGGTGGCAAAAAAATTCCTGAACTGATGAGAGGTCTTGGTAAAGGCATTCGTGAGTTTAAAGATGCCAAAGACAATGTGAAAACTGAACTTGAAGAAGGCATGAAAGTAAAAGACAAAGATGAAGAAATAAGGGATTTAAAACGCCAGCTTGAACAAAAGCAGGCTTAATACCATTCAGGTATAATTCATTAAAGCTTAATCAATATACTTCAGCCGAAGTGTGCGACGCAACGATGTTGGGTGGCGTACTTCGGCTGGTTTCATAATTATTACTACATATTCTTTCATGTTTCCATTCAGCTCTATAAAAGATTACCAAAGCCAGTTGCAGCAGCAAACTATTTCATGTACCGATACTGTACAGCATTACCTGCAGCAAATTGAAAAACAAAAACACCTGAATGCTTTTGTAAATGTATTTGCTGAAGAAGCATTAGAAAAAGCTGCAGCGCTGGATGCTAAAAGAAATGCAGGCGAACCTTTAAAAAAACTGCACGGCATTGTAATTGCCATCAAAGATGTTATTTGTTTTAAAGGTCACATGGTAACTGCCGCATCCAGAATTCTGGAAGGATTCACTTCAGTTTATACTTCTACAGCAGTACAAAAATTACTTGATGAAGATGCCATCATTATTGGAACATGCAATTGCGATGAATTTGCAATGGGCAGCACCAATGAAAACTCAGTGTATGGAAATGTGCGGAATGCATTGGATGAAACCAAAGTGCCTGGTGGTTCCAGCGGTGGAAGTGCGGTGGCGGTTCAGGCTGGGTTATGTATGGTAAGCTTGGGCAGCGATACAGGTGGTTCTGTTCGCCAGCCCGCCGACTTTTGCGGTATTGTTGGGTTAAAACCAACTTATGGCAGGATATCCCGTTACGGCTTGATTGCCTACGCTTCTTCTTTTGACCAGATAGGAATTTTTAGTACCAATATTGAAGACAATGCTTTGTTACTGGAAGTAATGAGCGGACAGGATGAATATGATTCTACCAGCATTCAAAAAGGAGCAATTGATTTATCCGCATTAAATCAGCCTGAAAGAAAATATCGAGTTGCTTATTTTAAAGAAGCTCTGTTTCATCCATCACTTGATAATGAAATAAAAGAAACAATCGTATCAACATTGGATAAATTAAAATTAGAGGGCCATACTGTTGAGGCAGTTGATTTTGATTTGCTGGAATACATTGTTCCTGCTTATTATGTGCTTACCACTGCCGAAGCAAGCAGCAACCTCAGCCGCTACGATGGTGTACGCTTTGGCTACCGCACAAAAAGTGATGTAAAAGATTTAACAGATTTTTACTGCCTCACCCGCAGTGAAGGTTTTGGCAAAGAAGTGCAGCGAAGGATTATGCTGGGCACTTTTGTTTTAAGCACGGGTTATTATGATGCTTACTTTACCAAAGCACAGCAGATTCGCCGCATGCTGGTTGATAAAACGAACCGCATTTTCAATGAGTTTGATGCTATTATCCTCCCCGTAAGCCCAACCACTGCATTTACAATTGGTGAAAAAACAGATGACCCTATTGCAATGTACCTTGCCGACATTTATACAGTATTTGCAAATCTAACGGGCTTACCAGCCATATCAGTTCCATTGTTTAAACACAGTAATACCATGCCCTTTGGCCTGCAGATTATGACAGCTAAAGAAGATGAACTAACTTTGCTGCAGTTGGCAGACTACATGATGCGCCACCACAAAGCATCTTAAAAGAAATGAAGTATCTTTTTACCATAGTATTGTTTTGTTTTTTATTACCTGTCTCAAAAGCAGACAATAGTTCTTTTCAGCAAACACCGCTTAAAGCGGATACTATTGTGGTAGATGAAAAGAAAGAAGATGCTTTGATTGATTCTGTAGTAAAAACAAAAACACCCCCTTCAAAAGATAAAGTGCAATACTTCAGCCAGGTTACCAAATACGGCTTTAAGAATTTATTTTCCAATTACGCTTACAACCCATCGCTGCCTTATTCGGCACAGGTAAATGCAAATGCAACCAACTTTATTGATGGGTATATGCTGGTACATGGAAAATATTTACAGGGTATGAAGGGCTGGGGACAACCTTATTTTAATTTAATTGAAAGCATTTTAATGCAGTATGGTCTGCCAAGGGAATTAAAATATATTGCTGTTATAGAATCTAATTTAAAAAGCCGGGCTGTTTCTTACAAAGGTGCAGGTGGCCCCTGGCAGTTAATGCCCGGCACTGCAAGAGAATTAGGCCTGGCAGTAAATGGTTATGTTGATGACAGAACTGATTATTTTAAAAGCACTCATGCAGCAGCAAAATATTTGCTTAAAAATTACAGCGTATTTCACGACTGGCTGCTGGTGATGGCAGCTTACAATGGCGGTCCGGGCCGGGTGTATGATGCCATTAAAAAAAGCGGCAGCAAAAATTTTTGGGTATTGCAATATTATTTGCCCGAAGAATCCAGGACTTATGTAAAACGTTTTATTGCCACCCACTACATTATGGAAGGCAGCGGTGGTGTAACCACCATGGTAAATGCCGGCAGCACCGGAACAGTCGCCGTAAATCCTTTTGAAAAGAAACCACAACTTTCTGAAGAAGAGCTGGCAATTACCGAAACACAAACCATTTCGGGCAAGTTTAGTTCGGTAGTGATTGCAAAGAATTTGACGATGGATATTTCTCAATTCAATCATTTTAATCCTGAGTTTGATGCAATGATGACATCAAATGGAAATTATGATTTGCGTTTGCCTGCCGATAAGATGCAATTGTTTTCGGCAAATAAATATGTGATACTAAATGAGTGTGTGCAAATATTGCTGGCCGACAGCAACATTTCCGGTAACCAGACATTTTATACTGTTCCAAAAACACCAAAGCCGGTTAAGAAAAAAAAGAATTGATTTATTCCAGTACTTTCAACATTGCACCCACCTTTAGCAAACATTCCTCATATTCTTTTTCTGCATCGCTGTAAAATGTAATTCCGCTTCCTGCATTGAATGAAATATATTTTGCAGCAGCATTATAAAAAATGCTTCTGATGACCACATTAAAATCAAAGTCTCCTTTTGGATTTATGTAGCCGATGGATCCCGAAAACAATCCCCTTTTGGTTTGTTCATATTCTTCAATCAGTTCCATCACTCTTTTTTTGGGTGCCCCAGTCATGCTTCCCATGGGGAATGTTGCTTTAACCGCATCCACCCAATGTATGCCATCGTTGAATGTTCCGCTTATAGTACTTATCATTTGATGCACCTGCGGAAAACTGTACAAACCAAACAATTCTTCTACTTTTACCGTCCCCTCTTTACAAATTTTGCTCAAATCGTTTCTCACTAAATCAACCACCATTACATTTTCACTTTTTTCTTTACTGCTTTGCCCTAAGTAGTTTTTATTTTTATTATCCTGCTCGGCATTTACCAAATCTCTGCGGCTGGTTCCTTTTATTGGCTGTGAAAAAATTGTATCGCCTCTTTTTTTAAGGTATCGTTCGGGGCTGGCACAAAGGCAATATTTGTCATTCAGTTTATACAATGCAGCAAAAGGATTGGGAGACAGCTCTGTCAGCCGCTGGTAAATAAACACCGGATCAATAACAGCATTCTCGGCATAAAATTCCTGGCAAAAATTTACTTCATAACAATCGCCACGCAGAATATGCTGTTGCAATTTTTTTATAATACTTATATATTCTCCTTTTGAAATCCTATTTTGAATTGAAACTGAAGTTTGAATGCCGGCATCACCAATTGCACTGCAGGATTGGATAGAATCAAATATTACCCAAGCATCAGTTTCACAAAAAACAACTACTTCCTTTTCTGAAAGCTGCACAACAATTTCAGGAACAAAAAAATGAAGGTCAGCAAAACCAACTCTGTCAAAATTTTTGGAGTGAAGTTTTTCCGTTTCGTTTTTTAAATCGTAACCAAAGTGGCCAAAGAGCCAGCCTGGGTTTTGGTTATAAAATTCTTTCAGCTCATTAAAAGCATTTCCGGCATTTAATTCTATTTTCTTTTTGCAGCCAGCAGCCAGCAGGCATTCAAAAGCCGGGCTGGTAAAATTATACTGCCGGTTATCAAGCAAACAAAAAATGTTGAACCGGTTAGCCCAGTTCAACATTTTTGTTCTGAATTCGGTAAAATTATTTATAACAAATGAATAGGAATTTTTCACTTACAGTTTTACTTCTAAAAATCATCTTCTTCATCAAAGCCATCACCGCCACCATCCATGTCATCAAAACCCAGGTCTTTAAAATCATTATCTACTTTAAAATCATCTTCTTCCTTGGCTGGTTTTTTACCAACAACTTTTTTGCCTTTCGATTTAGGCACATCAAATTCATCAAAGTCAGGATCCCATTCATCATCTTCTTCTGGCTTTTCCCAATCATCCTGCACTTCTACATCTTCTTCGTCATCATCATCTTCTTTTTTCTTAGATGCACCCTTTGCTTTTTTTGCAGGCTTCACATCCACTTCTTCATCATCATCAATATCATCATCGTCGTCGTCATCTTTTTTAGGGGCTGGCGATTTCTTTACTGCTTCTTTATCTGCAGAAAGCGGTTTCTTTGAGATTGTTTTTTTTTCTTTGTCCGATTTTATAACCATAGCTAAACAGGATTGTACTGTAAAATTTAAAAGGGATTTTCAATTAGCCAAAAAAAGTTACAACTTTTTTTATTATTTTTTATGATACAACAATTTGTTCTCGTCCGGGGCCGTTGCTGATGTACTTAACCGGCACTCCTAAAAATTTGTTCAGGTAATCAATATATGTTTTCATTTTTCCCGGTAACTCAGCATAATCCTTCATTGCTGTAATGTCCGTTTTCCAGCCTTCAAATCTTTTATAAACAGGCTCAATTGCCACACGGTTCATTTGAAAAGGTACATAACTTTTTTCTTCTCCATTCACTTTGTATCCGCTGCATACATTCAGCTCTTCCAGTTCATCCAGCACATCAGCCTTCGTCATAACAATTTGGGTAACCCCGTTTATCATGCAGGCAAACTGCAGTGCCACCAAATCAATCCATCCGCAGCGGCGTGGCCGGCCGGTGGTGCTTCCAAATTCATTACCGGTCTTGCGAATCTGCTCGCCTGTTTCGTTCAGCAACTCGGTAGGAAAAGGCCCGCCGCCCACTCTTGTGCAATAAGCTTTTGTAACACCCAGCACTTCTTTTATCTTTTGCGGCGCCACCCCTAACCCTGTGCAGACACCAGCCGAAATGGTATTGCTGCTTGTAACAAACGGAAAAGTTCCAAAGTCCACATCCAGCATACTGCCCTGTGCACCTTCGGCAAGTACTTTCATTCCCTGCTGTATTTTTTCATTGATAAAATACTCACCATTTACTATTTTAAATTCTTTCAGCAATTCGATGGCTTCAAAAAACTCTTCTTCCCAGTTGCTGATGTCTTCTGCAAAATTAAAATTGTCAAGCAGCCGCTGGTGCTTCATCCGCAATTTAATATACTGTGTGGTAAAATTTTTATCTAATAAATCTCCCACTCTTAAACCGTTGCGGCCGGTTTTGTCCATATAGGTGGGCCCAATTCCTTTTAAGGTACTGCCAATTTTGTCATTGCCTTTCGAAAGTTCACTGGCTTTGTCCAGCGCCCGGTGTGTAGGCAAAATCAAATGGGTGCGTTCGCTGATGTAAAGATTCTTTTTATAATCAATACCAAAAGATGCAACCGTTTCGCATTCCCTTTTTAAAGTAACGGCATCCAGCACTACGCCGTTGCCTATCAGGTTAATTTTATCTTCATGAAAAATACCGCTGGGTATTTGGTGGAGCACCGTTTTTTTGCCATTTACGTACAATGTATGCCCTGCATTGGGCCCACCCTGAAACCGGGCAATTACATCATAATTGGGAGCAAAATAATCTACAATTTTTCCTTTGCCTTCATCGCCCCATTGCAAGCCTAATATTACGTCAACCATTTTTTAATTTCAGATTTTAGATTTACGATTGCAGACATATTTCAGAGCGTCTTAAAGAAGTTATGCTGAGTGCCTCTGTGCCGCAAGGCGTAAAAATAAATTGAAATACAACAACCACCTAAAATGAAATAAGGATGTTTGAAAATTGGGGAGAAATGAATGCTCTTAAAATGAGAAATGATGCAATAAACATCGCACCATTTTTATTTTTTCATTCTTAATTTTTAATTCGTTACGCCACCTTCAGCATACTCATCTTGCTGCTGCTGAATTTA
This sequence comes from Bacteroidota bacterium, assembly GCA_031384415.1. Taxonomy (GTDB): domain Bacteria; phylum Bacteroidota; class Bacteroidia; order Chitinophagales; family Chitinophagaceae; genus Ferruginibacter. The sequence goes on along the minus strand of JANNAM010000095.1, from coordinate 13,015 downwards.
CGATGTGCATATTCCAGCGTTACATCAAATGATTTTACCTTTTGAGAAGGCAGTTCAAACATGGCATCGGTTAAAATGCTTTCGCAAATGCTGCGTAAGCCACGGGCGCCTAATTTATATTCCAGCGCTTTTTCCACCATGAAATCGTAAGTGGCAGGTTCAAAAGTCAGTTCAATGCCTTCAATTTCAAAAAGACGGGTAAACTGTTTTATCAAACTGTTTTTTGGTTCGGTTAAAATGCTGCGGAGGGTTTCGGCATCCAGCGGATTTAAAAAAGTAACCACTGGTAAGCGACCCAGCAACTCTGGTATTAAACCGAAATGCTTCAGGTCAACTGCATTTACAAAATTCAGCAGGTTTTTATTTTGAAATTCCTGAGCATCTTTATTTACATTAAAACCAATGGCGTGTGTATTGATGCGGCGTGCAATTACTTTATCAATGCCATCAAAAGCGCCGCCACAAATAAACAGGATATTTTGAGTGTTTAACTTTATCAGTTTTTGTTCGGGGTGTTTTCGTCCGCCCTGTGGTGGCACCAGCACTTCGGTTCCTTCCAAAAGTTTTAATAAACCCTGCTGAACACCTTCGCCGCTTACATCTCTTGTTATAGAAGGGTTATCGCTCTTTCTGGCAATTTTATCTATCTCATCTATATAAACAATTCCTTTTTCGGCAGACTGCACATCATAATTGCATGCCTGCAATAAACGGGTGAGCATGCTTTCCACATCTTCGCCCACATAACCGGCTTCGGTAAAAACCGTAGCATCCACAATAGCAAAAGGCACATTCAGCATACGGGCAATTGATTTTGCGAGCAATGTTTTGCCTGTACCGGTTTCTCCCACCATAATGATATTGCTCTTTTCAATCTCCACATCGTTCTCCACTTTTTGATTCAGCCTTTTGTAGTGATTGTAAACCGCCACGGCCAGAATCTTTTTTGCATCATCCTGCCCAATCACATATTCATCTAAGAATTTCTTTATTTCTACCGGTTTTTTAACAGTGAGTTTATGAGTGGCGGGTGCAGTTTTGTTATCTGTGTATGTAACCAGTTCCTGGGCAATTATTTCCTGTGCATGTTCTACGCAGTTTTCGCAAATATGGCCATCTTGTCCGGCAATGAGAATTTTAACTTCATCACGGCTGCGGCCACAAAAAGAACAATGTAAAATCTGTTGTTTTGCCATTTTGGTAAATCGCCGGGGGCGAATTTTTTATGTTAGTTGTTACGCCTGCAAAGTTAAGGAAGGCCCTCAGGTTTACAGACATTTTATTTATCCCTAACGTTGCTTTGGCGATATTATGATAAAAAAAGCCCATAAATGGGCTAAATACTTTTAAATTGAGTAAAAATACTTTAGAATTTGTCCAGCACTCCATCCACAATTCCGTAAGCAACCGATTCGTTAGCATCCATCCAGTAATCCCTGTCAAAATCTTTCATTATTTTTTCAAATGTCTGTCCGCAGTTGTCGGCCAATATTTTTGCCCCCATTTCTTTTGTCTTTTCCATTTGAGCTGCCATAATTTCCAGATCGGCGCTGGTGCCCTGCCCGCCACCGCTTGGCTGGTGTATCATTACTTCGCCATGAGGAAAAATAAAACGCCTTCCTTTGGTGCCGCCGCTTAATAAAATACTTCCCATGCTGGCAGCCATGCCCATGCAAACTGTACTTACAGGCGAACTTATCATCTGCATCGTATCATACATTACCATTCCGCTGGTAACCATTCCGCCGGGGCTGTTGATGTAAAATGTAATTTCTTTGCCGGGGTCAATGGCTTCTAAATAAAGCAGCCTTGCGGTAATATCTTTGGCGCTTTTATCATCTACCACACCCCATAAAAATATTTTACGCTGTTCAATAAATTTTTTATCAAACTGCCATCCCGACATCATTTTTTCCATCGGGTTTTCCGGAAGGTCTTTGGGGGTTTCTTCTTCTTCTGAAAGAATGTTCTTGTTATATAAAGTCATTTTTAATTTCGTTTAGAAAGTTTAGGGTTTAGAGGTTTCGTAGAAAAACTATTGCTTAATCTTTCTTCGCTTTTCGTGGGTTTATTAACAACACCTCATCAATCAATCCGTATTCTTTTGCTTCGGTGGATGTCATCCAGTAATCCCGGTTACAATCTTCTGCAACTCTTTCCAGCGACTGGCCTGTGTGTGATGAATATATTTCGTAGAGTTCTTTTTTAACTTTCCTTACTTCATTTACGGTGATGCTGATATCGCTTGCCTGGCCGCCGGCACCGGCACTTGGCTGATGCATCATAATACGGCTGTGTTTTAAAGCTGTGCGTTTTCCTTTGGCACCTGCACACATGAGCAGCGAACCCATGCTGGCTGCCATGCCTGTGCAAATGGTAGAAATATCCGGTGTAATAAACTGCATAGTATCATACATACCCAATCCTGCATACACACTTCCGCCGGGGCTGTTGATGTACATCTGAATATCACGGCTGCGGTCCTGGCTTTCTAAAAAAAGCATTTGTGCAGTTATAATGTTTGCCACTTCGTCAGTAACCGGATAGCCTAAAAAAATAATTCTGTCAATCATTAAACGGCTGTACACATCAATCACCGTTCCGTGCAACTGGCGTTCTTCAATTACATTTGGTGTAAGGCTGGTAACATTGTATTTCATGTATCCATCCAGCGTATTGCTGCTGATGCCTTTATGCTTCACTGCATATTTTTCAAATTCTTTTCCTGCATTCATTGAGCGTTTTTTTTAAATGGTAAACAAAGATAGTTGATTAATTGTCATTGCTTCTTGACTGGTAAATGAGAATGTACTGCACCAGCATGGCAATTGATGCAAGTGCTGCAACCACATAAGTAAGGGCTGCCCATTTTAATGCATCTTTTGCTTTTGTGTATTCGTTTGAAGTGGTAATATTGGCAGTGCCGAGCCATTTAAGCGCCCTTGCTGAGGCATCAAATTCAACAGGCAAAGTGATTAATGAAAATAAAGTGGTTACTGCAAATAAAATAATACCAATCAGTAACACAGTAGTATTACCTCCGCCAAAACCCATAAAGCCAAGCCCTGCAATAATGACCCATTGCGAAAGGTTACTGCTTATTTGCACAGCAGGTACAATTTTGCTTCGCAACGTTAACATAGAATAAGCAGTGGCATGTTGCACAGCATGGCCACATTCGTGGGCAGCCACTGCAGCCGCAGATACATTTCTTCCTTCAAAAACATCAGGACTAAGGTTTACAGTTTTATTTGCCGGATTGTAATGGTCCGATAAAAAACCATCTACCGAAATAACCTGCACATCGTAAATACCATTTTGCCGAAGCATTTTTTCGGCAACTTCCTTTCCGCTCATTCCACTGCTGGTGGGCACTTTGCTGTATTGGGCAAACTTACTTTTAAGCCGGTACTGCACTGCCATACCAATCAGCATAAAAACAACCGAAATAATAATAATTCCAAGTGTCATTACATTTTTATTTTCATTCCAATTCGCAAAAGCTGTTCCCCATTTTTTTTCCTGACAAAATTGCAAAAACAGGTTTCTAATAAAAAAGATTTTACATAATGCCATAAAAAAAGCTCCTCCGGGGGAGAAGCTTTCATTTATTTTTTGTGCTTTAATGTTATTTATACTGAGGTGCCAGTCCGTTTGCCAGTTCTGTCATTTTCTTCAATCCATCTTCTGGCAAATTACCTTTTTTAAATTCGGCTAATATTTCTGGATGCTTCTGTTCCATTTCTAATAAGAAATGTTCTTCAAATGCTTTCACATTTTTAACAGCAACATTTTTTAACAACCCTTGTGTTCCCAGGTAAATCATTGCCACCTGCTTTTCTACACTCATTGGTGAATATTGCAACTGCTTTAAGATCTCCACGTTTCTTGCACCTTTATCAATTACGTTTTTAGTAGCAGCATCCAAATCACCACCAAACTTACTGAAGGCTTCCAGCTCACGGTAAAGTGCCTGGTCAAGTTTTAATGTACCGGCCACTTTTTTCATGGATTTAATCTGTGCATTACCACCCACACGGCTTACGCTGATACCTACGTTGATAGCAGGGCGGATACCGGCGTTAAACAGGTTACCTTCCAAAAATATCTGTCCGTCGGTAATAGAAATTACATTGGTAGGAATATAAGCAGATACGTCACCGGCCTGTGTTTCAATAACCGGTAATGCTGTTAATGAACCACCACCTTTTACCAAATGCTTAATAGAAGCAGGTAAATCATTCATTTGAGCAGCAATCTCATCTTTAGAAATAACTTTTGCAGCTCTTTCTAATAAACGGCTATGCAGGTAGAACACATCACCAGGATAAGCTTCACGGCCCGGTGGACGGCGGAGCAACAATGATACTTCACGATAAGCAACTGCCTGCTTGGAAAGATCATCATAAATAATCAAAGCCGGCCTTCCGGTATCACGGAAAAACTCGCCGATGGCGGCGCCGGCGAATGGTGCATAGAACTGCAAAGGCGCAGGGTCAGATGCAGAAGCGGCAACAATGGTTGTGTAAGCCATCGCTCCGTTTTCTTCCAGCGTTTTCATGATACCTGCAATGGTAGAAGCTTTTTGCCCGATAGCCACATATATGCAATAAACAGGTTTGCCTGCGACAAAAAATTCTTTTTGGTTGATGATGGTGTCAATAGCAATGGCGGTTTTACCAGTCTGGCGGTCGCCGATGATTAACTCACGCTGGCCACGGCCAATAGGAATCATTGCATCAATTGCCTTGATACCGGTTTGCAAAGGTTCTTTAACCGGCTCACGGAAAATTACACCCGGCGCTTTACGCTCCAGCGGCATTTCGTACAGTTCACCTTTTATCGGGCCTTTGCCATCAATTGGTTCGCCCAGGGTATTAATAACACGACCGCTCATTCCTTCTCCCACTTTAATGGAGGCAATCTGGCCTGTGCGTTTTACTTTATCGCCTTCTTTAATTTCGCTGCTGTCGCCCATCAACACCACACCCACATTGTCTTCTTCAAGGTTAAGGGCAATTGCTTTTACGCCATTGTCAAACTCTACCAGTTCGCCACTGCGAACATTGTTCAGGCCATACACACGGGCAATACCATCACCCACCTGCAAAACGGTTCCCACTTCTTCCAAACTTGCGCTGGCGTTAAAATTGCTGAGCTGCTGGCGGAGTATCGCCGAAATTTCATCTGGTTTAATTTCTACCATATTAATTGAATTTACTTTTATTGAATTAAAAAATTCTTACCTGATTTTATGTATGTAATCGTTGTTCATAAACTGCTTCTGCACATCTTTTAAATCTCTTAAAATACTTGCATCCACCAGCTTGCCATCTGTTTCTAATAAAAAGCCGCCAATCAATTCGTCGTTAACAAGGGTTTCTATTTCAAAAGTCTGCGAAGATGAGACAGCCCTTACATTGGCCATGATATTTTCTTTGATGGCATCAGTCATTGGCACTGCGGTAGTAATTTTTACTTTATGAATATTACGCAGTTTATTAAACTGGTCAATATAAGCCAATACTATTTCGGGCAAATTGGTTTCTCTTGCTTTGCGAACCAGCAGGCGGATGAAAGCTGCAGTTAATGTAGCAACCCTTTCATTGGTGATTGATTCTATAATTTTTTCTTTGACGGTTGGCTTTATGATGGGGCTGCGTAATACGGCCACAAAATCGGGGTTGGTTTTGCAAACACTGTGCAGCCATTTCATATCGGCATATACAGCATCTACCTGGTTTTGCTCTGTGGCTAAATCCAGCAAACTTTTTGCATACCTGCCTGCTAATCGTGGATTGTTCATTTTTAAAAATTTGCAAATGTGCAGATTTGCAAATGTGCCAAATTCACTTTAAAGTTCTGTTAGCAAATTGGCATATTTGCACATTGGCACATTAATTTAATTTCACTTCGCCAGCCAGTGTTTTAATATAATTTTCCTGCTCAGCTTTATTGCTTAATTCTTTACGCAATACTTTTTCACTTACTTCTATCACTAAATTTCCTACCTGGTTTTTTATATCGGTTAAAGCAGCCATTTTTTGCTGGTTGATGGATGCCTGTGCATCGGCAATAATTTTTGCTGCCTGTGTTTTTGCTTCATTTTTTGCTTCGGCAATCATTTTGTCTTTTGTTTCTTTTGCTTCTTTCAGCATGGTGGCTCTTTCTTCACGTGCCTGTGTTAAAATGGCTTCGTTGTCATTTTTCATCTGGGCCATTTCAAGCTTAATTTTTTCGGCAGTAGCAATGCTGTCCGAAATTTTTGTTTCTCTTTCATTTAAGCCTTTTGTAATGGCAGGCCATGCAAATTTTTTAAGTATAAAAAATGCAATGGCAAATGCAAGAATGTTCCAGAATAAAAGACCAATGCTGGGCTCAAGAATTGCCGGCAACTGAAATAAAAAGATTGAATTCATTTTATATAAAATTAAAAATTGTAAACAAAAAATACTGCATCCTCCACCCTTTGCTTTGGATGCAGTAAGCCATTGGATACTATTTGAACACAGCCAAAAGGCCGGCTACTGCAGAAAGCAGTGCCACACCCTCTACAAGAGCTGCAGCCAAAATCATAGTACCACGAATGTCGTTGATAGCTTCAGGCTGGCGTGCAATAGATTCTACCGCACCTTTACCAATTAAGCCCACACCAATGCCGGCACCAATGGCAGCTAAACCTGCACCAATAGCACCACCCATGTGAGAAAAACCAGTCTGAACTTCTAAAATAACAGTCAATAAACTCATAGTTCTGATTTTATGTTGATTAAAAAAAATACGCTGCCCCTAAATCCCCTAAAGGGGACTTTGAACTCTGCTATTTTAAAATTACTTTCAAAATTATAGCAGATAAAAAACTATTTCAATTTGTTACTTTATGTAACCCTACATCAATGATGCCCCTCTTCTGAATGTCCGCCTTCAAATGCCTGGCCAATAAATACTGCCGTTAATACGGTGAAAATATATGCCTGAATAAAAGCAACCAATACTTCCAGTAAATAAATGAATACTGCCAGTGCTGTAAATAATGGCGATGTGCCCCAGCCTAATGCCTGCTTCATGGTTGCCATAATAAATATCAGGCAAATGAAACTTAATATAATAATGTGGCCTGCCAGCATATTGGCAAAAAGCCGGATGATTAAGGCAAAAGGTTTAGTGAAGATTCCCAAAATTTCAACCGGGATAAGGATTGGCTTAACACCATGCGGCACCGGCGGCCAAAAAATGTGACTCCAGTAATGTTTATTGGTACTAAACATAATGATGAAAAATGAAATGATGCCCAGTATAAAAGTGAATGCGATATTACCGGTTACGTTGGCGGCTCCGGGTATTAATCCAAAAAGATTATTGATAAGTATAAAAAAGAATACAGTTAATAAATAAGGCAGGTACCTTCCGTATTTTTTACCAAGATTAGGTTTGGCAATATCATCCCTTACAAAAGTAATAACCGGCTCCAATGCATTTTGCCAGCCCTTTGGTGCTGTGCTTACACCCAAACCATTTTTATATTTCTTTGCAATGGTAAGCATCAGGAAAAGCAGTAAGCCCATTGCCAGTAACATTTGAGTAGCATTCTTAGTCAACGAAAAATCATACACTTTTACATTGGCATCGGGCATTCCTTCAGCATTAACGGCATAAATTGTACCGGCTTTGTAAACTTTATCACTGCCATTTTTCACTGTGTCCAGCCCGTGTTCTTTCATAAACTCCGGCGTAAGCAAGCGGTATCCTTCATGTACTTCCTCGCCATGATGCAGGGCGGAAGACATAAAAAAGCTGAACCCTTTATCTTTTGAATATAATATTACAGGCAATGGAATAGAAATATGTTTGGCTTCTTTGGGGTTTTCTTTGTTGGGGATAGTGAGCAGGTGAAATTCGTGGGCATCCATTACGTGGTCAATAATCAGTTCGCCGGCATCTAATTTTTCTTCTTTGGCTTCGGGTTTATTTTCCGTTGGCCCCTGGGCCAAAAGGGTGTTGGAAACGAATACCAAACTCAGGCTAAAAACCGCCACCAGTAATGCTTTGATGCTCTTTGCTGCCATATTGTGCCTTAAATTTGGCGCAAAGATAAGGGCGAAGGCCTAAAAACAGAAATGATATTGAAAGAAAATGATTTCAGACTACTATTTCCTGCTTTTCAAACTGCATTTTGTGCAACTGGTAATAGAAACCCTCTTTTGCCAGCAGTTCTTCGTGGGTGCCCATTTCTTTTATTTCGCCTTTATCCAGCACCATTATTTTGCTGGCTTTGCGGATGGTGGAGAGGCGGTGGGCAATCACAATAGAAGTACGCCCTGCTATTAAAGTTTCAATGGCATGTTGAATAAGTCCTTCGCTTTCGGTGTCAACCGAGGAAGTGGCTTCGTCTAAAATTAAAATAGAAGGATTGTATAACAATGCCCGTGCAAATGACAGCAACTGGCGCTGGCCCAGCGACAAAGTTGCCCCCCGTTCCATTACATTATAATCGTAACCTCCCGGAAGCTGCATAATGAAATCATGAATGCCAATCAGCTTTGCCGCATTTATAACTTCATCTTTACTGATATCTTCATTACGCAATGTTACATTATCCATCACCGAGCCGCTGAACAAAAATACATCCTGCAGCACTACTCCTATTTTACTTCGTAAACTATCCAGCTTGTAATCTTCTATATTTTTATCATCAATTTTTATATTCCCTTTCTGAATATGATACATGCGGTTCATCAAACTTATGATGGATGTTTTACCACTTCCGGTGTGGCCAACAATAGCCAGTGTTTCGCCATGGCTGATGCTGAAAGAAATATCTTTCAGTACATAATTATCATCGGTGTAAGCAAACCACACATTTTCAAATTCCACTTTGCCATTAATTTTTTGCGGAGCATAATTTCCATCATTGCTGGCAGTGTCTTCATTATCCAACACTTTAAAAACCCTTTCGGCTGCTATCATACCCATTTGAAGCACATTAAATTTATCGGCCAATACCCTTAGCGGACGAAACAATAAATTGAGACAAAGAATAAAAGAAGTGATAACACCGGCAGCTTTGGCATTTTCCCGGCCACCAGCCCACCAAACCAATAAACCCAATGATAACGCCAGCACCAGTTCTACTATAGGAAAGAAAACTGAATACGCAAAAATGGCTTTGACATTTGCATTGCGGTGTTCCTTGTTTATTTGTTTAAATTTATTGGCTTCTCTTTCTTCGGCTGCAAATGCCTGCACCACTGCCATGCCTGTAATATGCTCCTGCACAAAAGCATTTAAATGAGCAACTGCATTGCGAACTTTAATAAAAGATTTATTTACGCTTTCTTTAAAATAATAAGTAGCAATTATTAAAACCGGGAATGGCGCCAGGCAAACCAGCGTTAATTTCCAGTCCACAAAAAACATATAGGTTAATACCGAAATGATTGAAAGTAAATCGGCAATAATGGGAATTAACCCGTCGCTGAAAATATCATTGATGCTTTCAATATCGTTGATCGTTCTGGTGGTTAAAGTTCCAATCGGTGTGGTATCGTATTGCCTCAAATTAAGGTGAAGAATTTTTTGGTATGTGCTCACCCTTAAATCTTTCACCACACTTTGCCCAAGCGATGCGGTAGTGAAGGTGAAATAAAACCGGCAGGCAGTTTCTATCAGCAACAATAAAATTTGGATGATGGTTATTTCAATTATAAAACCGCCGGGGCCGTTTATAAAATTTGCTGCATGGTTACCTTTAATGCCATCATTAATGGTAAGCTGTATCAGCCAGGGACGAACAGGAGAAAGCAATGCAAGAAAAACAGATAACAGCAGTGAGCCGTAAAATTTATTTTTATAAGGCGTTGCAAATTTAAATACCCTGCGAAGTAAAGAGAAATTGAAAATTTTTTTTCTTCGGGCTTTATCACTCATGATGCAAAGTTAACCAGCCGGGCCGAAATCTTACCGGCAGATTATTTATTCGCCATCCATTTTTTTGTTGTAAGCTTTAATAAATATAGCGCCAAGGTTGCGGTAAGGTGGTACATAAGCATCCCAGCTTTCACGGGTGCCTTTATCTTTTGTAGAAAATTGTTTGGTTAAAGCAGCCCAAACATTTTGCCACTGCAGTGGTTTGCCAGCAAGCAGGTTTTGATTAACGGATGTTAATACAGGCGTATTAATATCGCCTTTGCCTATTTCTTTGGTAGAAATGATGTGGGCATCGGGACAGATGTCTAATATTTTATTAAGATTTTTATAGCCGCCGCAACTTCCCAGCACAATTAATTTTGCACCACCCGGCATTCTTTCTAAAGTACGGGGCAGCCAGTAACTATGGCCACGATGCACCACTACCGAAGGATATAATTCATTTTCTTCGAGGTATTCATTCAAATGTATTTGTGCAGTGTCATCTAAATTTTCATCATTGTTTAAAGGAAGATTGGCATAAATCCATATCTTTTTTCCTTTTATTGATTTTATTTCCACCCACTCAGGCTTCATGGTAATTTTCCATTCTTTTGGCGAAAAAGAATTTCTAAAACCGCCAAAAAAACCCTTGCCATCAGCATCGCCATAAAAGAAAACCTGTTGTATAATCCTTGCGCTGTCATCAGACAGTGCAGCATTTTCAAGTGTATAAATAGAAGGGATTCCAATGGTGGCTGTCAGGTCAATTTTATTAGTGCTGTCGGCACTCAGGAAAATGGTTTTAAGCAAACCATAAATTGTTTCGCCCCGTTCATTATTTTCTTTGATGGATCTTTGTTCATTATTTACCACATACTGCAGGATGGATTTTAATAAACCTTTATTATTAATGCTGCTGTATGCATCTGCAACATCGGTGGCGTCTTCCAGGTTAGTACCTCTTTCCAGGTTGCTAACAAAGGCCTGCATGATTAAGGAAGATTTATCGGCCGGCATTAAAGCCAGAAAAGTATCCAGCCGGTTAAAGTTGGCTGCCATTTTAATAAACTTCTTAAAATAATCGAAGTTTACATTCATCAGCAATGAATCGGTTCGTGGTTTTTTACCCAGCCTTTGAATAAGCCTTGTAAAACTGTGTTTATAACTGCTGGTATAAATATCACTTTCGCCCATTACCATCATGTAATACAAATCAATGGAGGATAAAGATTCAACAGCTTTCATCCTTACATTTTCGGTTTTCTCATGCAACTCATTTATGGGGTTAATAAAATGAGTAATTGCTTTGCGCTGTAATACATCTCTTAATCCATTGGGGCCAAACATAGCCACCGGCGTATCTTTTTTAACGAGGCGCCTGCCATAATCAATTTCGGTTTGCACCAGCAGTTTAAAATATCCAACACTGTCATAACCAATCTCTCCGTCGCCAACATATTTTTTTAAGCTGTCAATATTTTTTTTACCTGTTAAAATATCATCTAAAAATGGAAAATAAAACAGCGCCGTAGGTGTTTTACTCAATGCTGCCACAGTTTTAACCATCAGGTTATTACTGCGGTGTATCAGTTGCCCAACGTCCGATGCTATATCCTGTGCTTTATTATAAAATGCGCCAAGATTGTATTTACAGGCAAGCACTATCAGGCTGTCGGCAAAAGGCTCACCAACATAAGGCCCAATTGTCTGCAATATTCTCTCAGGATGTAATACACTGTATTTTAAAAAAAGTATTTTTTTACTGTCTGCATATCCTTTATTCTCATTAAAAATTTCAGTAGTTATTTTACCAATTTCATAAGGCACTTCCATAATAAACGGCGCCATACTCTGGCTGTCGGTATTGGCATTTAGAATTTTACGGAAATTATCAATCAACGCAGGCCCCTGGGCTGCAGCAAGCTGCCTGCCACGGTAAGCTGCGTTAAAGCCAAGCACAATATCTTTTAAAAAACGCAGGCTTCTTATCTGTTCATTGCTTGACTTGAGGCGATTGTCGTTTTCAATTGCCAGTTGTATTTCATCCACCTGCCTGAAAAGTGCATCGGTAATCTGCAGGTTAATTTCTTCATTGCCGGTAATATCTACCCGGTTATTCCTTCGCCTGTCAAGCATATCAGCATCCTGCTGTGCTTCATCTACCCTGCGGTTGAATAAATAATTTTTTACCGGCTTCACAGTATCTGCCATGGCAAAAGATGCCAAAACATTTAAAACAAGAATGAGGGAGAAAAGAATTTTTTTGTTCATAGACCTTGCAAAGATGACGAAAATATTTTCAATGGGTTTTATATGCACCAATTTAGATAAAAAATTTACCGGAACCGCTGCATTGCCTTAACAATTTAATAATACAGCAAAAGGTTTTAAATGATACATGGTTTATCCTGATAAGCTACTTTTGTGCCGAATATCCATTATGAGTATTGTTAAGAAAATTTTAATTGCAGATGATGAACCCGATATACTGGAAATACTCCAGTACAATCTTGCCGCCGAAGGATTTGAAGTAACCACTGCAAAAAATGGCAACGAAGCTATTGACAAAGCAAAAAAAATCCTGCCCGATTTAATTATGCTTGATATTATGATGCCAGGAAAAACCGGGCTGGAGGTTTGCAACATACTAAGAATGCAACCTGCTTTTAAAGACACCCTCATTATTTTTTTAACAGCCCTAAGTGATGAAACCACAGAAGTGAAGGGACTTGAAACCGGTGCCGATGATTACCTTACTAAACCCATCAGTCCCAAAGTGCTGGTGAGTAAAGTAAATGCATTGTTCAGGAGGTTTACAAAAGAAGACAGCAAGGTTTTGCAAATAGGCGACCTTCAGATTGACCGGGAAAAATACCTCATCAACTTTAAAGGCACCGAAATTATACTGGCCCGTAAAGAGTTTGAATTGCTTGCCCTGCTTGCAAGCAAACCAGGCAAAGTTTTTTTACGCAACGAAATTTTAAATACCGTTTGGGGCACCGAAGTAATTGTTGGCGACCGCACCATTGATGTGCACATCCGTAAAATACTCCAGAAATTAGATGTTGACTGCATCAGCACTGTAAAAGGTGTGGGGTATAAGTTT
>JANNAM010000013.1:0-19611 GCA_031384415.1 Bacteroidota bacterium | reverse complement strand
AAAAAATTCAATCCATTTTATATTGGTAATAAAACTTCTACTCAATAAAAGATATAAAGAAAGTAAAACAATAATGCCAATAGCTATTAAAGCATACTGAATATTTTCTTTTTGTTCTTGTTGCAACAATTCTTCTTTTTGTTGTATTTCTTGCTGCTGCAATTGTGCTTTAAACTTTTCACTTTCAAGAGCTTTTTGCTTTTCAGTATTGTAATTACTGTCTTTTAAATTTATAGCTAAACGATAATATTTGTTAGCACTATCGGGTTTGCCTATTTGGTCGAATGCTGTGTATAAATATTCGTAAGTTCTTAATTGTTGCGGTTTATAACTAACTATTTTAGAGATGGAAAGAGATAAATAAGCATAATAAAAAGCACTGTCGTATTGCTTTTTTTCTAAAAATATTTTGGCAAAATCGTTATACAGAAACGACTGGTCAGATTTACTCAAAGTTGTGCGTTTGCTATACAGCAGCGACTTTCTTAAAATAGGTAATGCAATATCATAATCGCCTTTTGCAATATAATTTTCAGCCAAAGTGCTTAAAGTATAAGATAGGTGCACGGTATCTTTATATTTTTCATCAATGGCAACTCCTTTTTGTGCATAAACAATGCCAGAGTCAGGCATATGGGCTTGAGCATATATTGTTCCAATTCTATTATAACGGTCGGAAAGAGAATAACCTCCTGTGTCTTTAATAGTATATAGTAACATCTTTTGCTCTGTTGCTATACCATCTAAATAATTGTTGGTTGCATCATAAACACCTGCTATTAGACTATATATAGCTAAAATGGATGCTGTGTCATTTTGTTTTTTAACGTAATTCAACACATCATAATATGCATTTAAAGCAGCAGGGTAATTGCCTTTTAATTGATAGCGATATGCAGTTCTAGATTTTATAATATTTAACCCTAATTCGTCACCCTTTTTAGTGAAATAATTAAACAGTTCATTGCTTCTTTTAAGCAAAAGGGTACTATCTTTTCTACTGCTATTAAGAAATGTATGAATTACAATGGTTTTTTCTTTATCTGTTTTACTATTATTGTATTTTATCAGAATACTATCTATTTCAGATTGTGCATAACCTAAATGGGTAACACAGCATACGAAAATGATTAATACTATTTTTTTCATTTCTCTAAAACAATTTCAATGAGTTAATGTTGCCAAATAGCCTGACGCCCAACGCTTTGGCTTGGCGATGGGCTGGTATTTTATAATGTCAAGCCCGGAACCAATGCCAAATATTGTTACTAAAGATGAAGATAACAACTTAAAGCCGATTTATATTCGTCCGCCGAAACTATTGCTGATATTGATTTGTAGCTGATTGTTCTTCCGTCTGCCAGCCTATTGCCAAACCACTGTTGCCTGTAGTTCTTCTTCCTGTCACGGTCGCCAATTGTCAAACCCGATAACTTCTAAAATGCCTTTGCTTAACTTGTCTGGAATTACAGAAACAAAATTGTCGAACTCACTGTCTACAATTATTTTCTCGTCAAAATTTCCTTCTTCAAATTGTTTAAGTCTTTTTTTAAAGTCACTAAAATAATATTGCTCAAGCGATTTTATAAGCTCTCTTTTATCGTCAATTAAGCTTAATGATAGTACATAGTCTAACGCTTCATTACTGCTTGATGCTGAAATTATTTTGAAATACGCTTCCTGTGCTTTGTCTTCTGGAAGTTTGTTATATAGTTCAGCAGTCCATTCGTCTTTGTAAATGTTCTGAAAGTCGGTTTTACTGACCATTCTATTGGGAAGGTCAAGCAAAATATATTGAATAGATTTTGTAGAATTTCGTTCAACAAAAAAAGCAAAATTTCCAGATGAAGACCAACTAACGATTTCCCACTCTTTCGTGTTTGTCAAGCTGAATTGTGCGTATTGAGTTTTGTTGTAGTATATCAAATTTTCTTCTGTGTCAAAGAATGCTATACGGCTACAGAATAAACCCCAATAAAGGTCTTTTGGTTCTTTGATTTTATAAAAGAATTTTCCGTTTGGGCTAAGTGTCAATATTTTCAGTTCCTTGTCCTTACGGAAAACACGGGTTATAAAATCTTTGTGATGTGTCATTTTAGAATTACAGGCAACATTAGCATTGATGTTATAACACTCTACTTCCTAAAAAGCGTGGTATTGAAAACCAATGCTGTAGTGTTATACATTTTACATTGTTTATAGCGCCAATGCAATTTACTAAAATATCTACTTTGTTTTATTCTAAAAAAAAGTGAGAGGTGCTTCCCGGAAGATGGTTATCAGGATGGGTAGAATGTTTGTATTAAAAGGATTGGCACTTTCTAATCCACTAAATCATTATAATCTTTTTAAATCCTTGTTCAGACAATCTACGCTAAGATAAAAGTTGACTAAAGGTATATGTAGTACAAGAGAGTGACACAACGATGATGCCATGAAAAACGGATGCTGGTAGCATATAGATTTCTCACTTCGTTCGAAATGACAGGAAGGTTCGAAATGACAATACCTTATCCCTTCTTCTTCACCGCAGCCTTTTTCTTAGCCGGTGCTTTTTTTCCTTTGGCTTTTGTATCAAATGCTTTGGGGTCGGCTGCCAGTATCATTTTCTTTACATCTTCTAAAGAAACAGTGGCCAGTTCTTCGGCAGTGTATTTTGTGTCGTCGGCTTTTTTGCCAAGGCGTATCATTTTTTTGCCAAACTTAATAAAGGGGCCCCAGCGGCCATTTTCAACCGAGATTTTTTCGGCGGGCCAGTTTTGTATGTAGCGGTTGGCTTCTTTAGCAACCTTGGCTTCTATCAGTTCGTTGATGTCTTTTTCGGAGAGGGCATCAAAATTATAACGGCGTGGTACATTAATATACATTTCGTTCCATTTGATGAAAGGGCCGAAGCGGCCTTTACCTTTTGTAACCGGCTTTTCATCAAACATGGCAATGGGTGCATCGGCCTGTTGTTTTTCGCCGATGATTGCTATGGCTCTTGCTAAGTCAACATCCAATGGTTCTTCGCCACGGGGGATGCTTACAAAATCGTCGCCCCATTTTACATAAGGGCCAAAGCGGCCAATATTTACTGACACTTCTTTGCCTTCATGTTCGCCAAGCGTTAATGGAAGTTTGAACAGGTCCATTGCTTCTTCCATGCTGATGGTTTCGATGCTTTGGGTTGCTTTCAGCTTTGCAAACTTTGGTTTTTCTTCATCGTCGGGGCTGCCCAACTGCACCATGGGGCCATAGCGGCCCATTCTAGCGATGACGGGTTTGCCGGTAACAGTATCTGTGCCCAGCCCACGTTCGCCAACGGCACGTTCGGCATTTTCCAATGTATGTTCTACGCCTTCGTGAAATGGTTTGTAAAAATCTCCCACCATGGTGTTCCATTTCATTTTGCCTTCGGCAATTTCATCAAACTCCTGCTCTATGCTGGCGGTGAAAGAATAATCCATTACATCTTTAAAGTGCAGGATTAAAAAATCGGTTACCACACTTCCTAAATCTGTTGGAAAAAGTTTTGATTTTTCGGCACCGGTATTTTCCTGCTCGGTTACTTTAACGATATTATCATTTACGAGTTTCAAAATTCTGTAAGCCCGTTTTACGCCTTCCTTATCTTTTTTCTCTACATAATTTCTTTTAATGATGGTGGAGATGGTAGGCGCATAAGTACTCGGCCTGCCAATGCCCAGCTCTTCCATTTTTTTTACCAGCGATGCTTCGGTATATCTTGCAGGCGGGCGGCTGAAGCGTTCGGTTGCCAGCATTTGTTTAAACTCCAATGATTGGCCTGCAGCCAGATCGGGAAGGCGGCCTTCCTGTTCTTCTTCGTCTTCATCATCACGGCCTTCTAAATATACTTTTAAGAAGCCATCAAATTTTAATACTTCGCCGGTAGCGGTTAACTCTTCATTATTAGTGCTGATAGAAATTTTTGCTGTTGTCTTTTCCAGTTCTGCATCACTCATCTGCGATGCGATGGTGCGTTTCCAGATTAAATCATACAGGCGGTCGGTTTCGGGATCGCCGCTCATGCGGCTTTGCATGTAAGTTGGGCGAATGGCTTCATGGGCTTCCTGGGCGCTTTCGTTTTTGTTTTTGTAACGGCGCAGTTGCAGGTATTTATCGCCAAAGCTGTTTCCTATTTCATTTTTAATATCATCAATTGCTGTTTCACTCAGCGAAACACTGTCGGTACGCATGTAACTTATCTTTCCGCTTTCATACAGGCGCTGTGCTAGCAACATTGTTTTGCTTACTCCGTAGCCAAGTTTACGGCTTGCTTCCTGTTGCAATGTTGATGTAGTGAATGGCGCTGCCGGCGTACGCTTGCCGGGCTTTACCTGCACATCTTTTACTTTGTAACTTGCGCCAATACAACTCTGCAAAAACTTTTCGGCATCTCCTGCTTCATTATATTTATTGCCTTCGGCTTTAAAAGAAACTTCTTTGTCGTTCAGGTCTTTTGCAGAAAGAATGGCTTCTACTTTAAAACTGCTTTCGGCAGAAAATTTATTGATCTCTCTTTCTCTTTCTACAATTAATTTAACCGCCACACTTTGCACCCGGCCGGCGCTAAGGCCGCCCTGCATTCCTATCTTTCTCCACAACACCGGAGACAGTTCAAAACCTACCAACCTGTCGAGCACACGGCGGGCCTGCTGTGCATCTACCAAATCCATATTAATTAACCGTGGATTTTGCACAGCTTTTTCAATAGCTGGTTTTGTTATTTCATGAAAAACAATCCGTTTGGTTTTCTTTGTGTCAAGGCCCAGCACTTCGGCCAGATGCCAGCTAATACTTTCGCCTTCACGGTCCTCATCCGATGCCAGCCATACTTCATCAGAACTCTTTGCCAGTTTTTTTAATTCGCTTACTACTTTTTGTTTATCGGGCGATATAATATAAGCAGGTGTAAAATTATTTTCTACATCAATGCCCATATCTGCTTTTTCCAAATCACGGATGTGGCCAAAACAACTTTTTACCTGAAAATCGCTTCCCAGAATTTTTTCAATTGTTTTTGCTTTTGCCGGACTCTCTACTATCAATAAATTTTTAGCCATTTTTATTTTTTTATGCCGCCAGCTTTGGTAATGCTGTTCATCTTTTGTTGTGTCACTCTCTTGTACTGCAGTGCTAAATTCAGCAATGGTGCTGGTTTTAGCAGTTTTTATTCTACGCTGTAGTGCAATTAAAATGCCACAGTTGAGAGTGCAATATTAGTTTAAAATTGAAAAATCAAAATTTTTTTACTGCAGCGTGGTACGAAAGTGATGCATTTACATAAACTCAATCACCTTATTTTTTACGGCAGCATCACGGTAAATATTGTAATGCCCAAGCCCTTTTGTAATAACGAAATGTATGTTGGTGTGGTTGTCTTCTTTTACTTTTAGTGCATCACTTAGCGGAGTAATATCATCATCTTCATCATGAATCCATAATACATTGGCATCAAAATTTTTAAGCGCCCTTCTTACCGAAAACCATTCGGTTGGTTTACCGCTTACTTTTAAAATCATGTTGTGAAATTCTTTTTGTACTTCAGCATCGCTCAGTTTAAGCATGGTAAAAGCTTGCTTTACTGCCGTAAGTGTTTCGGTGGCCGGTGCCAGGAATGCAATTTTTGTAAGCCCTGGTTGTTTTGTTTTTTCCAGTGCAAGGCTAAGGGCAATGCCGCCAAAAGAATGGGCAATAAAACTTTGAACAGGGCCATAGCGTTCAATAATTTTTTCAATCATCTCACTATATATAACAGCATTTACTTTTTTGCCTTCGCTGCTGCCATGTGCAGGTGCATCAAAGGCAAGCACTTCGTAGCCTTTATTAACCAGCGGCTTCACAAAATGATGAAATTTGTGGGCTGCCGAACCAAAGCCATGCAGTATCAGTATTTTTTTTTGCTGCGGATGATTCCATTGCCAGCCCTGTACCCTGAGGCTGTTAAATTTAAAATGCACTTGCTTTGCCGAAGAAAAAATGGGTGGGTTTTTGGGTTTTGATTTTAAATAGGGGGTGCAGAATAACTCAAATGCTTTTTCGGCAGCTTTCCGTTTAGAGAGGGCGGCAATAACTTTAAATTTTGTTTGTATGTACCCAATTGCTAATCTTTGTGAAAATTTCATGCAATCAAAGATAACGCTATGAGGATAGTAATTGTTGGCTCCGGAAATGTGGCAACAGTTTTGGGCCGGAGGATAAAAAAAACAAATCACCAGATCATCCAGGTAATAAGCAGGCAGATTGAGCATGCAAAAGAACTTGCCAATGAACTCGAATGTGGCTTTGCCGATTTTTCGGGCAAACAGGAAGAAGCAGATTTGTATTTGTTTGCAGTAACAGACGGTGCCTTACTTGACATGGATAAAATTTTTAAGCTGGGCGATAAGCTTGCCATACATACTGCCGGTTCGGTATCAAAAGATTTGTTGCAAAATATTTCTTCTAATTATGGTGTGCTGTATCCTTTGCAAAGCCTGCAGAAAAAACTGGAGGAGATAAAAGAAATTCCATTTGTAGTTGATGGAAATAATGAAGCAACAACTTTGCAGATAGAAAATTTTGCAAAAGAACTTGACCCCGTTGTAAGCAGGGGAGGCGATGATGCAAGACTAAAGATTCATGTAGCGGCAGTTTTCATTAATAATTTTACCAATCATCTTTATCTTCAGGCCGAAGATTTTTGCAATAAAGAAAACCTTGACTTTAATTTGCTGAAACCGCTGATGATGGAAACTGCACACCGCATATTGACGCATTCACCCAAGGATGTATTGACCGGGCCTGCGGTTAGAAACGATGTTTTTACTTTAGAAAAACATTTGCGTTTGCTAACCAATCATCCCAAACAAAAATACCTGTACCTGAAACTGACCGACAGTATCATCAACAAATAATATTGTTTTTCCTGATTTGGTAATGGTAAACTATGTTTGCAACCCGAAATTTGCAATATGTACTCGATTACTTTTAAATTTGAACAGAAGGGGCTGCAGCCTGTTACAATAGATAATGTTGAAGCCGGCGATTCGCTGCTGGAAGTGGCATTGAAGAATGATATTGACCTTCATCACAATTGCGGCGGTGTCTGTGCCTGCAGCACCTGTCATTTATATATCGAAAAGGGCGAAGACCTGGTGGAAGAATTAAGTGATAAGGAAGAAGATTTTATTGACCGGGCAATTAACCCAAGGCTTAATTCAAGACTTGGATGCCAGTGTGTGTTGCTGGAAGAAGGCGGAGAAATTGTGGTGACATTGCCAGACCAGACACAGTTTTTGGGAGAGTAATTACAATATGCTGATTAGCTGATGTGCTAATTTGCTAATGTTATAACCCGAGGTTCTTTATATTTATTTAATGTTTTTTAGAGTTGAAAAAATTAGCAAATTAGCCAATTATAAAATTATGACTTTCGAACCCCCCATACACTGGAAAGACCACGAAGACATTGCCATGAAACTGTACGAACGCTTTGGCGATGAGTTTGGCGAAAGCAAAATTTACCGCATCCGGTTTACCGATTTGCATAAATGGGTGATGGAAATTCCTAAGTTTGAAGGAAAGGCCGAAGAAAGCACCGAAGGCCATCTGGAAATGATACAAAGCCAGTGGGTATATGAGTGGAGGGATAACCAGAAATAGTTTTTAGTTCATGGTTCATAGTTTATAGTTCATGGTTGATGTTTCATAGTTCATGGATTGTTTAACTTGCAATTGTTTTACTATGAACGATGAAACATCAACCATGAACCCACAAAAAATGAACATTCTCCAACAATTCAAACCAATAAAAACTTTCATTTTCGATGTGGACGGAGTGCTGGCTACCGGTTTATTATTAATACTTGAAGACGGGCAAATGGCAAGGCAGATGAACATAAGAGATGGCTATGCCTTGCAACTGGCAATAAAAAAAGGATACAGGGTGGTAATTATTTCCGGCGGAACATCGGAGGCCGTAAAAGGAAGACTGAACAGGCTTGGCGTGACAGATGTTTTTTTGAAAATAGAAAATAAAAAAGAAAAGCTGCTGGAGTATGTTGCTGCTCATGATTTAAAATGGGAAGAAATTATTTTCATGGGTGATGATATACCCGATTATGTGGCGATGCAAATGGTTGGCCTGCCCTGCTGCCCGGTTGATGCTGCTGCAGAAATAAAACAAATTTCGAAATACATTTCTCCTATAAAGGGTGGCGAAGGCTGCGGCAGGGATGTGATTGAAAAAGTGCTGAAGCTAAACGGGCACTGGGATTTGGAGACTGATATTGCTGCCAAGTAATCAATCAATCATTATCTTCGGGGCAGAAACAACTACATGAAATTAATAACTGCTTTTTTGCGACTGGTGCGGTGGCCCAATTTGGTTTTTATTGTGCTTACGCAGGTGTTGTTTTATTATTGTATAGCATTCCCGGTTTTTAAAAGCTACCATTCTTTCCCATACTTAAGCCAGTTGAATTTTTGGTTAATAGTAATTGCTTCTGTTTTAATTGCGGGGGCAGGTTACATTATTAATGATTACTTCGATTTAAATATTGACAGCGTTAATAAGCCCGGCAAACTCGTTATTGAAAAAGTAATTAAAAGAAGATGGGCAATCATGTGGCATTTGATTCTTTCAAATGTTGGATTGCTGGTAAGTTTTTATGTTGATTTATCTTTGCACTGGTTTTTAAGGATTGGTATTATAGGTATCATTAATTGTGTTTGTGTTTTTGCATTGTGGGTTTATTCTACCACTTATAAAAGGCGTTTGCTTATCGGAAACATTTTAATTTCTGCACTAACTTCCTGGACAATTTTGATATTGTACATCGCCCAGTTTCCAAGCTGGCTTAAGATTAGTGTTGATGCCAGAATGAACTACGATTTTGCAATGACAAAACTTTTCAAATTAGCGGTTCTTTACGCTTCCTTCGCCTTCATTATCTCCCTCATTCGTGAAGTAATAAAAGATATGGAAGATATGGAAGGCGATGCTAAGTATGGCTGCAAAACCATGCCGATTGTGTGGGGAATTCCGGCAACAAAAGTTTTTACTGCTGTTTGGATTATTGTGCTCATTGGTGCTTTGTCTATTTTGCAGTTTTATGTGCTGCAGTTTGGATGGTGGCTGAGTGTGCTGTATTGTTTCCTGCTTATTATTGTGCCGCTGATCTGGATTTTGCAAAAGCTTTATGAAGCGCAGGTACCAAAAGATTATCACCGGTTAAGTACTGCAGTAAAACTGGTGATGTTTACCGGCATTTTATCAATGCTATTCTTTAAGATTTATTCCTGAAAGTTTCGCTAAAACCTATAAGGTTTTGAAAGATATTATAAACCCGAACATTGTTTCTTAAAACCTTATAGGTTTATGCAGAAAATAATTTTGGCATCCCAATCTCCCCGCCGCAAACAATTATTGGAATGGGCCGAAGTGGCTTTTGAAATAATTGTGAAAGAAACAGATGAATCATATCCTGCACATTTACCAGTGGAAGAAATAGCTGTTCACATTGCAAGGAATAAAGCACTGGCTGTTAAAGAATCTGTTCATTCATCAATACCAATTTTAGCCGCCGACACCATTGTTGTTTTGCAAAACGAAATTATTGGCAAACCAAAAGACAGGGCCGATGCAGTGAATATTTTGTCCCGCCTTTCGGGCAATCATCACAAAGTAATTACCGGTGTTGTAATTTTAAATGGAGATAAGGAAATAAGTTTTGCCGACGTAACCGATGTTGAATTTCATGCACTCACCAAAGATCAGATAGAATTTTACGTAGATAAATACAAGCCCTACGATAAAGCCGGAGCTTATGCCATACAGGAATGGATTGGTGTGGTGGGCATCAAATGCGTTAAAGGAGATTTTTACAATGTGATGGGTTTGCCGGTGAGCAGGGTGGTGAAGGAATTAGCCAATTTGCTAATTAGCTAATGTGCTAACGCTCTAAAATATTTGCAGTATTAATACAATTGTAGAATATTTGCTGAAAGGAATTAGCACATTAGCATATCAGCACATTATCAAATTTGCATTATGACCGAACGCCTCCTCCAATACATCTGGCAATTTCAATACTTTAATAAAAATGAACTGGCTACAGCCGAGGGAGAATCTTTACAAATTACTCATCCCGGAAATTTTAATACCAACCAGGGCCCCGATTTTTTGGATGCCAAAATTAAAATTGGCAAAACCACCTGGGCTGGCAGTATTGAACTGCACATCAACACTTCGGACTGGAAAAATCATAAACACAGCGGCGATAAAAATTATAAAAATGTAATCCTGCATGTGGTATGGCAGCATGATGTGGATTTAAAATTGCCTTTCCCAACATTGGTATTGCAGGATAAAGTGTTGAAGCTGCTGCTGAAAAAATATGATGAACTTATGAATGGTCAGGGTTTCATTCCCTGCGAAAAAAGTATTGGGCAGGTAAATGAAATTACCTGGCTTTCGTGGAAAGAAAGGTTGCTGGTGGAAAGGCTGCAGCATAAATCGCAAATTGTTTTTGAGTATTTAGCTAAAAATAATAATCACTGGGAAGAAACATTCTGGTGGATGATTGCAAAAAACTTTGGCGCTAAAGTAAACATCGAAGCATTTGAAAAAATTGCACAATCTATTCCGATAAATGCGCTGGCAAAACACAAAAGCCAGATTCACCAGGTGGAAGCATTGTTGTTTGGGCAGGCAGGTTTGTTAGCCGGTAAGTTTGCCGAAGACTATCCAACACTTTTGCAAAGAGAATACCAGTTGTATAAAAGCAAATACAATTTGCAGCCGGTTCATGCACAGCTTTTCTTTTTGCGGATGCGGCCGGCAAATTTTCCTACAGTAAGGCTGGCGCAACTGGCCATGCTGGTGCATACAAGCCTTCACTTGTTTTCAAAAATTAAAGAAGCAGGTTCTGTAAAAGAAATAAAGGAGTTATTAAATGTTACTGCCAACGATTACTGGCATTATCATTATATGTTTGAAGAGGCATCGGCTTTTAAAAAGAAAACACTGGGCAACCAGATGATTGAAAATATTTTAATCAATACTGTGGTGCCGGTATTATTTGCTTACGGGCTTTATCACAACGAAAATAAATACAAAGACAAGGCTTTACAATGGCTGGAAAAAATTACTGCAGAAAAAAATGCTATAACCAAAGGGTTTGTTTTGCTGGGCGTTGAAAACAACAATGCATTTGATTCGCAGGCGCTCATTCAATTGAAAAACGAATATTGTAATAAAAAGAAATGCCTTGATTGTGCTGTGGGGAATAAGTTGCTGAAAGCCCCTCATCTATCTTCTCCCCACAGGGGAGAAGGAAACTGGGAAGATGAAAGGTAAGATTAGTAAAACATAATTAAAGATGAGTAAAGAAATTTAGTACAAGAGTGCGACGCCAATGAAGTTGAACAGAGTTGCAAACGCTTGTCCTCCAAAAAAATATTACACAATCTCCGCAACAATCTTTTGCATGTTTAGTTCCCCCTTTAGGGGGCGGGGGGGGGCTTTTACCACTTATATTCCACATTCACTTCCAAATCGGGGTGCAGGCTTTTCATCACCGGGCAGTTATCGCCAACTCTTTGCAAAATGGTTCTGTCTTTTTCATCTAGGTGCAGCGTTGCAGGAAAATGAAGCACCACTTCAATCTTTCCAATTCGGCGGGGGTCGCTTAGCATGTGTTTTGTAACATCCATGTTTGTACCTGCTAAATTAATATTCATGTCGCCGGCTTTTAAGGCCATGGTGGTTACTATGCAGGTAGCCAGCGCCACACAAAGCGTATCTGTTGGGCTAAAGCGTTCGCCTTTGCCACGGTTGTCTGTTGGTGCGTCGGTTTCAATTACGGTGCCGCTTTGCAGGTGTGTACACTCACAACGCAGATCTCCTTTGTATAAAATTTTGGCAGTCATGTTCAGAAAGTATGATTTAACTTTTAGTATTTAATATTTGCATAAATTTACAAAGTAAACTCGGCCAATGAAGAAAATATTATTGATAGTTATTACAACAGCAGTTTCAATTGCAGCACTTGCACAAACCCCCGCCCCCAAAAAGAATAACAAAAAGGAGGAACGCCGCCAGCGCATCAATGCTTTGATAAGGCAGGAAGAAGAAGGTGTGATTGCTTATAAAAAACATTCGGCTTTTGGCTTTAAACTTACTTCAGATGGTTATGGAGGGTTGTTCGAAATTGGAAGGGGAAGATCAATAAAAAAAGCCACCTTGTTCCAGTTAGATATTTCTGAACGCAAACACCAGAAAGAAGAAAAGCAAAGCAATCCTTTTGCGCCAACAGCGCCGCTTATTTATGGCAAACAAAATTATTTTTACCCGGTAAAACTGGGAGTGCAACAGCAAATATTGCTTGGTAACAAAGGCAATAAAAACGGAGTAAGTGTTACTGCAAATTTTGGTGGTGGGCTGTGTGTTGGTTTGCTGCGCCCTTATATGCTTGAAGTGGATAAGGCCGGGCAACGGGTATTTGTGCAATACGATTCACCAGACAGCCTTTTATTTGTAAACGGGCCTTATTATGGCGGGCCAAATTTTGGCACCGGCTGGAAAAACCTGAAAGTAACTCCAGGTGCTTATGTAAAACCGTCCTTTCGGTTCGATTACGGACGTTATAACGAAGTGGTGTCGGCAATAGAAACCGGCTTATGTGCCGAGTTTTATTCCAAAAAAATTCCGCAGATGATTTATACCAAGCAAAAGCAATTTTTCTTTTCGGCTTACATCGCTGTTATGTTTGGAAGGAGGAAATAGCTGGCCGGCAAAATTTAAAATAAAATACTAATCTTCAATAAGCAATAAGCAATGCTCAATGTTCAATTTTCAATTGCCGGCATTATAAAGCTGATTGCTCTCATTTGAGCATTGAATATTGAGTGTTGAATATTGATTTTTTACAAACCTTGGTAATTTTCCTCAACATTCTCCCCGCCCTGGCGGGGCTCCCTTGTACGTCATACCTTTAATCGGCACAGCAGCCCCCGTCATTATTTTAAACCTTTACTTCTTACCTTTGTTTTTCATTTATACAACAAACGGTTTTTGGGATAAGAAGTTTTAAAGCGCAGGCATAAAATCTGAAATCCGAAATCGCAAAATCTAAAATTGAATGGTTGAATTACCGGTAATAGATGGAATAATTGAACAGAAACCCACCAAGCCAAACTGGTTAAGGGTAAAGCTTCCTATTGGAGAAGAATACCGCCATGTTCGTAATTTGGTGGACACACATAAGCTGCACACCATTTGCGAAAGCGGCAACTGCCCCAACATGGGCGAATGCTGGGGAGCAGGCACAGCAACTTTTATGATACTGGGCAATATTTGCACAAGAAGCTGCGGCTTTTGCAATGTAGCCACCGGCCGCCCTTTAGAAGTTGACTGGGATGAACCTCAACGTGTTGCTGAAGCAATTCATCTAATGAAAGTAAAACATGCTGTAATCACTTCTGTTGACAGGGACGAACTGAGAGACGGCGGCAGTATCATCTGGTACAATACAATAAAAGCTGTAAAATCTTTAAACCCCGATACAACTTTAGAAACGCTGATACCCGATTTTAAAGCAGAGAAAGAAAACATACTACGTATTATTGATGCTGCACCCGAAGTGGTAAGCCATAATATTGAAACTACCGAGCGGCTTACAAAGCAGGTTCGCATTCAGGCAAAGTACTGGCAGAGCATGGAAACCCTGAAGATTTTAAAAGAAGGCGGCATGAGAACCAAGAGCGGCATTATGCTTGGCCTTGGCGAAGAAAAAGAAGAAGTGATACAAACTTTAAAAGATTTAAAAGCAAGCAATGTTGATGTAATAACCATTGGCCAGTACCTGCAGCCAACCAAAAAGCATTTGCCCGTTGCCCGTTTTGTTCACCCGGATGAGTTTGCTGAGTTTAGAGAAATAGGATATAATTTAGGATTTGATTATGTAGAAAGCGGCCCGTTGGTTCGTTCATCTTATCATAGCGAAAAACATGTGATTGAAGGATGGGGGAGGAATAAATGGGAGGAAGAGAAGCAAAAGTAATATCGCTGTCTTAAAGTTAAATGTACCTTTATAAAAAATAGAAAATGTCTGTTATCAAGCATCCGCTTCTTTTTGTTGGCTCCAAAGGTGAGAAGCATTTATATACATTATTTGAGAGTGGAGCAAATCTTTCTTGCATAAACCCTGATTATGTGAAAGGATTGGAGATACCAACTTCACTGGGAAGAGTGCGATCTATCTCTACTGCTGCTCAAGGTCACTATATTGAGGTGAAAGAAAGAGTTTCTCTTGACTTTTATTTAAATGATGTTTTACTTAGCGACGAATTTTTAGTTGTACCCGGTTTAAGTGAAGAAGCAATCATTGGCGCTGCCACCATGCAAAAATGGCGCATCAAATTAAATTTTGAACATGATACTGTAGAAGTGGATCCCAAAGTTGCCAAGATGCAGTTGAAATAGAATGTAATGGATAATTGGGTAGTAAATGAAACGAAAACTATTTAGTAATTAAAACTTTTTCCATTATTAATTGAAAAATTATCCATTACCTGCCCAGCCATTCTTTAAAACCATTCACCCTTTCCCTACTTACCACAGTTTCGGCTGTTGTTGCCGGATGAATTTCTAATTTCAGCCTTCCGCCAAGCCAGGTGTGTACTTTTTTTACGGCTTCAATGTTTACTAATAAATGCCGGTTGATGCGATAAAAATTATCCGGCTGCAGCTGTTCTTCCAATAGCGAAAGGTTATTCTCAAGCAAATATTTTGTTCCATTAAAATCTACTGCGTAGCAAAGTTTTCCATCGGCAAAACAGTAAGCTGTGTTTTCAGTTTTTAAATAACTAAGCTGCTGCCCACGCTTTATCAGCAGGCGTTCTTTATACTTCACTGCATTTATTTCTTTCATCAGTTTTAGCATCTTATCCGAAAAATCAGGTTGTGGTTTTGAATAAAGCTGTTGGTATTTTTCTAAAGACTGATGCAGTTCATTTTCATCAATTGGCTTTAGTAAATAATCAATGCTGTTTACTTTAAATGCTTTTAAAGTGTACTGGTCAAATGCAGTGGTGAAGATGACGGGAGTAATGATTTTTACTTTTTCAAAAATGTCGAAGCTTAATCCATCTGCCAGTTGGATATCCATAAAAATGAGGTCAATATTTTGTCCTGAAGATAAATACCTCACACTTGATTCGATGCTGTCTGGTTTATTTACAATCTCAATTTTGTCACTATAGTTTAGCAGTAATTTTTCGAGCCGGTTGGCCGCAGGTATTTCATCTTCAATAATTATTACTCTCATATCAGTTATCTATCAGTGGTATGGAAACGGTAAAATTTGTTTCGCTTGCTGTTACTTTCACCGGTTTTTCGCTCAGCAGTTTGTAGCGGTTGCGAATGTTATCGAGGCCAATGCCGGTAGATTCATTTAACTGGTTTTTGATTTGTAAATTATTGCTTACTACTAAACTTCCGTTTTCTGTAAACACATTTATTTGCAATGGTTTTTCCGACGAAACTATATTATGCTTGATGGCATTTTCCATTAATATCTGTAATGAAAGAGGTACAATTTTCTGAATAAGTTTTTCTGGTGGGATGTTAATGTTTACTTCCAGGTTTTTATCAAATCTTGTTTTAAGTAAAAAAGTATAGGCATTCAATACATCCAGCTCATCTTTCAGTAAAATGCTTTTTTCATCTTTTACTTCCAGTATGTGGCGGTAAACTTTTGAAAGCTGCTGCACAAAATCAACGGCCTGCTTTGGGTTTTCGGGAATGATGGAACATAAGGTATTTAAATTGTTGAAAAGAAAATGGGGGTTTACCTGTGTTTTTAAAGCATTTAACTGTGCATGAAGGCTCTCTCTTTTAAACATTTCTTTTTCTTCTACTGACTTACGTAGTTGCTGCATAAAATAAACCCCTTCATAAATGGCTACTACAGTAAGCGTGCAAAACAAGGCTGCAGCATTGGAGCTGAAAATGATATCCCAAAGCCTGATATTAGCATCAGTAATTGTCAGTAACCCACAATAATCCTTCAGTAAAAAACCAAGTGTGTTGGTTATTAAAATAGTAAATACAATCATCACAAGCGATTGCATGAAAAGTCTTTTACGGGTATCTTCAAACAATGGGAAATGCCGCCTTGCCCACACCATTATATACCGGTTCCCAATCCATATTATTGCAGTCGTAATTAATGTAGTTGTATAAACCTGCCAGGTAAAATAAGGCTGCCTGCCAAACCTGCGGCCCATAAAAACAATGGGTATCAGCAATGCCGAAAGAGGGATCATTATAAACATAACAAGCCTGTCGTTAAATCCTATTTCGCAATTGGCTTTTTTCATACCCTAAAGTTACTGCAAACAAAAGCTGATTTTCCAATTTACAATCAGAAAATCAGCTTTTGAAATACTTATCTATTTATTTAAGTGAGTACTTATTGTAAATTTCTACAGCCTGCTGCAGCTTTGCCATATCGCCGTTAATTGCTTTTGCTTTTTCAACTGCTTCATTACATCCGGTTAAATCTGAGGAAATAAAAGATTCAACAGTCTTTTTGTTCAGGAGTTTAAGTTTGCTTTCTGCATACACAAAGTAATCACCGATTTTACCTTCGGTGCCGCTGTTTAATACCGCTTCGGTTCCGTTGTAAGAAACTTTATTGGCTGCGTTACTTGACTTTTGCAGAAAATTTAATTTGCCGGTGCTAAGGGTTTTAAAAAAATCACCGCTGATGCAAACAAAACTTGCCCCATCTGTTTTTACAGCATTGATGTCGCTGCCTTCATAAACTTTTTTGTTGCTGCCGGTTTCATCAATGAAGGTAACAGAAGCTGATTTTTTGATATTGTCTTTTATATAGCCTGATATAGCTGTTCCGTTGGCCAAAGTGATGGTGGCTTTGGTATAATCAGCAGGAACCGTTGTTTGAGCATTTACTGCTGTAACAGAAAGGCTGAATAAAAGGGCGTAAAAAATTTGTTTAAGT
This sequence comes from Bacteroidota bacterium, assembly GCA_031384415.1. GTDB lineage: Bacteria > Bacteroidota > Bacteroidia > Chitinophagales > Chitinophagaceae > Ferruginibacter. The sequence goes on along the minus strand of JANNAM010000013.1, from coordinate 2,599 downwards.
TTCATGGCGTTAAATTTTAATTGTTTGGTAAAATGGTTAAGTGTTATTTTTATAGCACAAGTTTACTCCCGCTGAAGAACGATTTATACTAAAAAGGAGTGAGTTGAAGAAAAAAAGGAGTGAACTGCAATAATGAACTGTAAACAAAAAAAGTAAAATGAAAAAGTTCCGGTTTTTTCTAGGATTAGTTTTAATTCTTGCTGCTCAACCTTTGGTTTTATTTGCGCAGCAAAAATGGATAAATGTTGATGCTGCCTTTCAGCCCATGCCTGAAAATTTTCATGTTTATAAAACAACCGCCAATTTAGATGGCAAACCTTTCATTGCGTATTATGCCGAAGCAAAACTTAAGGATAAACATTTAGTTTTTACTGCCGATACAACTAAGGACAGAAGAATTACCCCAAAAAAATTTTATGAAAAAAATAATCAGCCGCTGCTGGTTGTTAACTGCACTTTTTTCAGTTACGAAACTAACCGCAGCCTTAATGTGGTTATTAAAGATGGTAAACTGCTGGCCTTTAATAATCATACCATTCCAATGAAGGGTAAGGATACTTTTCAATACAGGCATCCTTTAGGAAGTGCAATTGGAATCAATAAAAAAAGAAAAGCCGATGTTGCCTGGTTATTTACAGACTCATCTCTAAATAAACCATTTGTTTTTCAGGAACCGGTAAAAGCAATTAGGGATTCTTCTTTTATTATTAATGGTGCAAATTTTTTTGCAGAAAAAAAGTGGAAAATGAAAACCGCCGTTGGCGGCGGCCCTGTTCTATTACAAAATGGCGAAATAAAAATTACCAACAATGAAGAATTAAAATTTGCCGGCAAGGCTATTGACGATAAACATCCACGAACCTGCATGGGTTACACTGCCGATGGTAAGCTGATAATAATGGTTATTGAAGGCCGCCATCCCGGTATTGCCGAAGGCGCCACACTTACACAGGAAGCACAATTATTAAAAGACCTTGGCTGTATTGAAGCATTGAACTTAGATGGTGGTGGCAGCAGTTGCATGCTTGTTAACGGAAAAGAAACCATTACACCAAGTGAGAAGGGAGAGGAGCGGCCTGTGCCTGCGGTGTTTATTATTAAACAAAGAAGATAAGTATCCTTTTATATACTTCATCAAATTTTCTTTGAATCAATTTCCCCCAATTAATTTTCATATATGTTAAAGGCCTTCTTATAAAAAGATATGTTTCTCTTTTGGCATGGTTTTCTCCTATTGCTTAGAAACAAAACAAATCAAATGAAAAAATTAAAATTTCTCACCCTCGGATTAACATTATTAATCGGTACAGTTGCTTTTAACGCATGCAAAAAAAGCAATACAACATCCACACTTCAGGTAAGATTAACAGACGCTCCAACTGCTTTGCAGGAAGTAAACGTTGACATCAGGGAAGTTCAAGTTAAGTTTTCGGACGATTCATTAAGCAATGACGGTTGGGTAACATTAGCAACAAATGCCCGTATTTATAATCTGCTGGGTTTGCAGAATGGTATTGATACTGTTTTAGCAACGGGAGTGTTTTCATCAAGTACGGTAAAAGAAATACGCTTTATTTTGGGCCCCAACAATACCGTTAAAGACAATGGTGTCATTTATCCGCTCACTATACCAAGTGGTGCCGAGTCGGGTTTGAAAATTAAAGTGAAAAAATATTTGGGTGCTACTTTAGAAACCCTGGTTATTGATTTTGATGCGGCATTATCTATAAAGCAGGAAGGTCCCGGAGATTACAAGTTGAGACCGGTTTTGAAAATTAAATAGAAGCCAAATTTATATTTATAAAAGAATAAAACCTCATCAATTGATGAGGTTTTATTCTTTTATAAGTATTGGTTACCTGGCATTTATTATGTCCCTTTCATATCCCACACCAGTGCACTTGCCCCCAATATGGCAGCATCGGCTTCTTTCAGCTCACTAAATATTAGTTTTACTTTATTCTGAAAAATGGGCAGCAGGTTTTTCTCCATGTGTTCTTTGGTGGGCTTCAAAATCAATTTGCCGGCCTTTGTCATGCCGCCAAATAAAATAATTGCTTCGGGCGATGAGAACATTACAAAGTTTGCAAGGGCTTCGCCTAAAATTTTTCCTGTAAAAGCATACACATCTTTGGCAATTTTATCGCCCTGCATAGCACATTCATAAACTATGCGGCTATCTATTTCTTCTTTAGCAAAATCACGGAGTAAACTTTTTTCTGTTCTTTGTTCTAAAAATTCCACAGCAGTTTTGGCTACGCCTGTGGCGCTGGCATAACTTTCAAGGCAGCCATTCGATCCGGTGCCGGGATGATATCTTCCACCGGGAACAATAATGGTGTGGCCAAGTTCTCCGGCAAAGCCATCATGGCCCAATATCAACTGGCCATTGGCAACAATGCCGCTCCCTACGCCGGTACCCAATGTCATCATAATAAAATCTTTCATGCCCCTTGCTGCGCCATACATCATTTCGCCAACAGCCGCTGCATTGGCATCGTTGGTAAGCGCTGCCGGAACACCAAATTTTTCAGTAATCAATTTTGCAATGGGCACAATTCCTTTCCATCTTAAGTTGGGAGCATATTCGATTGTACCG